>JANXXV010000526.1 GCA_025350445.1 Bryobacteraceae bacterium
CAGACCGCCTGGTGAGCGAAGGCGTGGTGGATATGGCCGGTGTGGATGCCCGCAAAAAGGCGTACGTGGCGAAGCTTTCCGAGGCGTTCGACCTTTCCAAGACCACCGCGGCCACCGAGGTATTGCAGTTTGAGCCGGAAGCGCCGGTGCAGTTCCTGAGTGACCGGACGACAATCGACCGTGCCACGGCGGAGCAGGTGGTGGGCGCCATCACATCACTGCCGGCCGATTTCCATATTCATCCCAAGCTGAAGCCTGTTATAGAGAAGCGAAAGACTGTGCTCGCGGATGAGCCATTCGATTGGGCCACCGGTGAAGCACTGGCGTTTGGCAGCTTGTTGACCGAAGGCTATTCGCTGCGTTTGAGCGGCCAGGACGTAGGCCGCGGAACTTTCAGCAACCGGCACATGGAACTGACCGATTTTGAGGACGGGCATAAATTCGTCGCGCTGCGGCAGTTGGCAGGACCCGGCCAGCTCTGTGAAGTTTGGGGCAGTTCGCTCAGCGAATACGCGGCCATGGGTTTCGAGTTCGGTTTCAGTCTCACAACGCCCACGACGCTAGTGATGTGGGAAGGCCAGTTCGGCGATTTCGTCAACGGCGCGCAGATTGTGATCGATCAGTTCCTGTCGTCCTCGGAGAAGAAATGGGGCGAGCTTTGCGGACTGGTGCTACTGCTGCCGCACGGCTATGAAGGGTTGGGCCCGGAACATTCCAGCGCCCGCATCGAACGGTTTTTACAGATGTGTGCCCAGGAGAATATGCAGGTGGCGAACTGCACCACACCGGCGCAGTACTTCCACATCCTGCGGCGTCAATTGCGCGGGGGCGCCGACGGGAAGCCGATCCGCAAGCCGCTGATCCTTTTTACTCCGAAAAGCCTGTTGCGCAGTCCGCTGGCGGTATCGCGGTTAGACGATCTGACCAGCGGCAAGTTCGAAGAAGTGCTTCGCGATACCGGCGGGGCGCCGGCCGCGGGTGTGAAGCGCGTGCTGATGTGCTCCGGAAAGATCTACTACGATTTACAGGAGCGGCGGACCAGGACGAACTCGAATCATGTGGCGATTCTGCGGGTGGAACAGATGTATCCGTTCCCCGGCGGCGCGCTGCAAGCGGCGCTGCAGGAATATCCCAAGGCGAACGAGTTTTATTGGGTGCAGGAAGAGCCGAAGAACATGGGCCCGTGGCGATTCATGCACGAGCAGATTCAACCGCTGTTGGACACAAGCAAACGCAAACTTCGCTACGTCACCCGTCCGGAAAGCGCGAGCCCGGCGGTTGGCACAAACGAACGCCACAAGTACGAACAGAACGAAGTGGTGGACGATGCCTTCGCCGAAAAGCTGGTGGCGCGCACGCCGAAGCGTCCGAAAGTGATCAAGAAAAAGAAGCTACTTGTTTCCTGAGGCCGCCTGATTGGGCTGCCAAAGTACTTCCGGAGCGGACAGTTCGCGATTCACCCAGCGGCTCCAGACGAACAGCGCGTCGCTAAGGCGGTTCAGATAACGGATCGCCTCGGCGGGCACTTGTTCTTCGCGGCTCAGCGCCACCGCGATTCGTTCGGCGCGGCGGCAGATGGTGCGGCAGGCGTGCAGTTCGGTATTCAAGCGGCAACCGCCGGGCAATACAAAGGAGCGCAGCTTCGCTAGCCCGTCGTTCATTTCGTCGATCTCGCTTTCCAGCAGCATCACTTCCGCATCGGTAACACGGGGTTGTTTGGGATGGACGTCCTCCGGCCTCGTAGCCAGGATGGAGCCGAGGTTGAAAAGCTCGTGCTGAACGCGCTTCAGAATGACCGCCAGCTTAGTGAGCTGCGCTTCTTCGCATGAGAAGCACGCCATTCCGATAAAGGCGTTGAGTTCGTCCACGGTGCCATAGCAGTCGATGCGCAGCGCGTCCTTGCCGATGCGCTGGCCGCCAACCAGGCCGGTCTCACCGCCGTCGCCGGTCTTGGTGTAAATGCGATTGAGAGCGAGGCGCGGCTCGTTGTAGCCTTTATCTTCCACAAGTTTATTGTAGGCCTCAAGCCTCGCTTCACGCGGTCCGGCCGCTGACGATATGATGAAATTGCGTGGACCGAAAAGATTTGCAGGAGCTGTCGAAGATCAGGTTGAGGGAGGCGAGCGCCCTGTTAGAGCTTGGGTTGTTCGACGGTGCCTATTATCTGGCGGGTTACGCGGTGGAATGTGCGCTGAAGGCTTGCATCGCAAAGGCGACACAGCGGGGTGAATTCCCTGACAAGAAAAGGGTGGATTCCAGTTACTCGCACAACTTGCGGGAATTGATTAAGGTTGCCGGTCTTGAAGAAGCGCGCGCCGAACGGGCTAACAAAGAACTTCTATTTAAGGCGAATTGGGAGTTTGTTGAGGGTTGGTCGGAGCAAAGCCGATACCAAAGGCACTCTCCAGAATCTTCGGCCGCTCTACTGAGGGCAATTGGCCATAGGCAATACGGGGTAATTTCATGGATAAAACTGCAATGGTGAGCCTGGAAGTGCATAGAGGAAAGGAAATTGTCGAGGCGCTTGAAAGTGCGAACTTGAAGATCAGTGTCGCGCTGTGGATGTTTTTGTCTGAGTATGAAGATTGGCGGATGGTCCTCTCAGCACGGCGGTTTGATTCGCTTGATCCCTTGGCCGCCCATCGCCTGCTCCACACTTTGCTGGACCCTGGGGAATTCACACCGGCGAGAACCCCGCCTATCTTGATTCTTCGAATGACCGATCCGTTTATTAAGGCTTTGCGCTCGCGCTTCGGGAAAGCTAAGAGCGTAGAAGGAATGCGCCTTGGGAGCCAGTCTATTGGCAACCGTTTCGTGGAAGATGCATACGTCTATCGAATTTCTTAATTCACCCACTGGAAAGACCGGATGAGCAAGACATTCACTACACTCAGCGGCTTGCCGGTAGCTCCGCTCTACACCGAACCCCCCGCCGCGCCCATCCCCGGTCCCGGTGAATTCCCCTACACCCGCGGCATCCACCGCGACATGTATCGCGGCAAGCTTTGGACCATGCGGCAATTTTCCGGCTTCGGCTCGCCGGAGGAAACCAATGCCCGCTATCGATACCTGCTGGCCCAAGGGCAGAACGGGCTTTCCGTCGCCTTCGATCTTCCCACGCTAATGGGCTACGACGCGGACCACGCGGCGTCGAACGGCGAGACAGGCAAGTGCGGCGTGTCCATCTCCTCACTCGAAGACATGGAGATTCTGTTTCAGGGTATCCCGCTGGACAAGGTCACCGTTTCCATGACCATCAATTCCCCCGCGCCGATTCTCTATGCCATGTATATCGCCGCGGCGGAGAATCAGGGCGCCGCCATCGCGCAACTTTCCGGTACGTTGCAGAACGACATCCTGAAGGAGTACATCGCGCAGAAGGAGTTCATCTATCCGCCGCGCCCATCCATGCGGCTGGTCACCGATGTGATCGAATACTCGGCCCGCCACACACCGCGATTCAATTCGATCTCCATCAGCGGCTATCACATTCGCGAGGCCGGCTCCACGGCGGTGCAGGAGCTTGCGTTCACGCTGCGTAACGGCATTGAGTACGTGGAGTGGGCCATCGAACGCGGCATGGCGGTGGACGATTTCGCGCCGCGGCTCAGCTTCTTCTTCAATGCGCATAACGATTTCTTCGAGGAGATAGCCAAGTACCGCGCCGCGCGCAAGCTCTGGGCAGAGATCATGCGCGACCGGTTTCACGCCCGCGACGAGAGAAGCTGGAAGCTGCGCTTTCATGCGCAGACGGCCGGTTGCTCGCTCACCTGGCAGCAGCCGAACAACAACATAGTGCGTACCGCACTACAGGCGATGGCGGCCATTCTGGGTGGCGCCCAATCGCTGCATACCAATTCGCTGGACGAAGCCTACGCGCTTCCCAGTGAACATGCGGTCACGCTGGCGCTTCGTACGCAGCAGATTCTGGCATACGAAACAGGCGTAACCGACGCGCCCGATCCGCTAGGCGGCAGTTACTTTTTAGAGAACCTGACCGCCCGCATGGAACAGGAAGCGCGCGGGTACATCGCACGAATCGATGCCATGGGCGGGATGATTGCCGCGATCGAGGCCGGCTTTCCACAGAGCGAAATTGCGAACGCGAGTTACAACTATCAGCGTGCCATCGAAACAGGCGAACAAATTATCGTAGGCGTGAACGCGTTCGAGGAAGATGCGAAAGAGCACATCGAGATCCTGCGAATGAACGAGGATTCCTGTGCAAAACAAACCGAAAAACTGCGCCAACTGCGCGCGCGGCGCGATGGGCATCTTGTGAACGGGACGCTTTCCGCACTGCGGAAATGCGCCACTGCGCACGGGAATACAATGCCCTATATACTAGAGGCAGTGCGTGCCTACGCAACTCTCGGTGAGATCTGCGATGCGCTGCGCGACGTTTTCGGAACCTATCAGGAACGAAGTGTACTGTAGTGAATGTAAGAAGTGATTGCTAAATTTTCCGGATGGAAAGAAGAATCCGAGTTCTAGTTGCCAAGCCCGGCCTGGATGGACACGACCGGGGAGCCAAGGTGATTGCGCGTGCGTTGCGCGATGCCGGCATGGAAGTCATCTACACCGGCCTGCGGCAGACGCCCGAAATGATCGTGAACGCGGCTCTGCAGGAAGATGTTCAGGTGATAGGATTGTCGATACTCTCCGGAGCGCACAACACCATCGTGCCCCGCGTTATGGATCTCCTGCATGAAAAGGAGATGGACGATGTGTTGGTGGTGGTGGGCGGCATCATCCCGGATGAAGATGCGGCGCAGTTGAAAAAACTAGGCGTGAGCGAAGTGTTTCAACCGGGCGCTTCGCTGGATTCGATCGTCTCATTCATTCATGAGAATGTCCGGTTTGAAGAAATACCAGTAGGTGAGTAAGAGAAGCACGGCCCGCCACAGGCGGGATTGGCCCAATATCCATTGAGAGATCTTTTAATGCAAGAGAAACTGAACATAGCGGTTTTTGTCGATTACGACAATATTGAGATTGGCGTGAAATCCACGCTGCGGCGCGAGTTTGACGTATCGCTTCCGCTGGACGCCTTGAAGGAACGGGGCGACATTGTCGCCAAATTCGCTTACGCGAATTGGGGCCGCCAGGAAGGCGCCACGCGCCAGATGGCCGAAAGCGCCGTCCAGATGGTGCAACGGATTCCTTCGCCGCGCGGCGATAAGAACGGCGCCGACATTAACCTGGCGCTGGACGCCCTTGAGATGGCATTCACACACAGCCACGTGAATGCATTCGCCATTGTCAGCGGCGACAGTGACTTTATCCCGCTGGTGAACAAGCTTCGGGAATTCGGCAAGACCGTCTTCGTCGTCGGCGGCAAGGCCTTCACCAGCACCATCCTGCAACAGAACTGCCATGAGTTCATCAGCTACGAATCGCTGCTGGACGATCCGAAACGCAGTGACGGCAGACAACAACAGCCGGCGCAGCAACAGCAGCCGGCGCAACAGGGTCCACAACAGGGCGCGCAGCAGTATCAGGGTGGCGGCGACCGTCCGCCGCGCCCGCCGCAACAGCAGCGTGGACGCCCCGCGCCGCTTGACCTGCTACAAGCCATGCCTCTGGTGGAGCGGGCTCTACAGGTATTGGAACGCCGTGCCGTGCAGCCGCAGCTTGGCTTGCTGAAGTCGACCATGCTGCAACTGGATTCGGCGTTCAGCGAGCGCGCCTATGGAGCGGGCAGCTTCTCCGACTTCGTCGAGAAGTTGAAGAAAGCCGATTACGTCAACGTAAGCGGTACCGGCGGACGCTACACCATCGAGCGCAAGGGCTCGCCGGTGCAGGAAACCGCGAAAGCGAAGCCGGAAGAGTTGTTGCCCATGCTGCGGGACGTACTCGAAACACATCGCCTGGAACTCGAAGAGGAAGGTTGCCTGGCTGAGGATCTGGCTTCGTGGGTCAGAGTCGAGAATCCGAATCTGGACATCAAGAACTATGGCTTCCAGGAATTCGCCGAGTTCCTCAACTTCGCGCAGGATAAGCTGGTGGTCCGCATCGAGCCCGATGAAGAGAAGGGGCTGCTGGTGTTCCTGGGAGGGGAGTTCTATCCGCCGGCGCCGCCCCCGATGGAGGCGATGCCGATGCCGGATGAAGACGAAGACATCGACGAGCCGCAGCCGATTGTGGAAGGACAGCCGTCCATGGTGGCGCCGACGCCCCCGATTACTCCAAAGCCGGTGAAGCGTGCGCCGCGCCCCAGAAAGCGCGCCGCGGAAGGCAACGTTGAGAACCGCCCGCCAAGGGTGCGCCGCGCTCCGCGACCGAAGAAGACGGTATAAACTTTATGATCGAACGAATCAATCCAGCCGGGATTCCTGTACCGAAGAGTCCCTATTCACTCGCAGTTCGTGCAGGGGACTTTCTGTACCTTTCCGGTCAGGGACCTATCGACCAGACCACGAACGAATTTTCCTACGGCGACATTCAGCATGAGACGCGCGTTGTGCTCGGCAACCTCCAGCGGGTGCTGGAAGGTTGCGGGGCGTCAATGGCGGATGTGGTGAAATGCGCTGTATTTTTGAGGGACGGCAACGATTTCCAGGCGATGAATGCCGTCTATCGGGAGTTCTTCGAGGATCACAAGCCCGCGCGCACCACGGTGGAAACGAAGTTCGCCGACGCGCGGATGAAGGTGGAGATCGACTGTATCGCTTATAAACCGAAGTAGAGGTTCTCAATGATAGGGACAGAGCTGCACTGGGTGGACGTGCCCTGGCCGGGAAGACTCGCACTGGCTGCACGTCCGCGCGGCGGCGAGTGGCTTGAAGACGAAATCACCAGTTGGCAGCGGAGCGGCGTGAATACGGTGTTTTCGCTACTGACAAGCGAGGAGGAACGGGACCTCGACATCTCGCGCGAGGCTACCGAAGCGCGGGCGCATGGCATGAAATTTTTGTCATATCCCATCCTTGATCGGCAAGTGCCGGATTCCGAACGAAATCTTGCAAGCGCCCTGGAAGAGTTGGATCGTGAGCTAGCGGAAGGCAGAAACGTGGTACTCCATTGCCGCCAAGGAATTGGACGCACCGGACTTGTTGCCGCATGCCTATTGCTAACGAAAGGCATTGATCCGGAGAGCGCAGTCAGACAGTTGAGCGCCGCGCGTGGGCTGGACGTACCGGAGACCCCCGAGCAGCTCGAGTGGATAAATCGTTATGCCGGGAGCGTTGCCACTCACCGATGAGCGGCCAACCGCCGCTGAGACCATTGCACCCTGTCACCTCGCTCATCCCCGTGAAGCTTCTGACGTTTGAAAAGCTCACCTCCGACCGCTTGAAGAAATCACTTGCGCCCGGTCAAGAGCATTGTCTGAAGACAAGGCCGGACGGCACAATGCTCGACGGACATCACCGCGTTTTCGTCTTGAAGCGTCGCGGTGAAAATGTAGATGTGTTGCCGCGCGAGGTCTTCACGCGCGACCCGGACCACGATCACTGAAGAACTTTTCTATCACCATTCCGAGTAAGCGGTTCCATCCAGGCTCATCTTGCCGGACCCGCTGCGCACATCGAAAATCCCCGATTCGTTCTGGTTCACGCTGCCCGAGGCGTCTTCCATGATGATCTTCCAACTGGAATCGGAGTCCGTCATGGGATCCCGTGGAACTACCCGCAGATAGCCTTCACTCACCAAATCCTGAAGCGTCTGCGGCGCCTTCTGCTTGTCGTAAGTGTATTCGTCAATTACAGTCCTCATGGTGAAGAGGTTGTTCCGCAACACGGATTCTTTCGCCCGCAGGATCGACTTCTGATAGAACGGAACGGCCAGCGACACCAGAATCGAGATGATCGTCATTACGACCATCAACTCGATGATGGTGAATCCACGGCGGCGCCGGCCTGCTTTACCAATCCGAGTATGCGCTGCCATCGCGTGCCTTCTCCATGGTCTTCGTAAAAACATCGAATACATTCTGCCCGCCGCCACCCAGTGTCTTTGGGTCGTCCTGCATGCTGCGCTTTCCCCAGTCAGTGGAATTGGTGAACGGGTCTTTGGGAATCCGGCGCAGGAACTTGATCTTCTGGTCCACCTGACCGGCTTTCTTCACACCCTCCACCAGCATTTCCAAAGTTTCCGGATAGCCTTCGGTTCCCAATTTCGCCGGCGGAAGCTGTCCCGAATCCGACATGTCCTTGTACTTATCGATCGCGGTGCGGATTTCCCGCAGTGCGTAGCGCAAATCACGCTCTCGATCCCGGCGCACCTTATAGCGCGCCATAGGCACCACCATCGTGGTCAGGATCAGCATGATTGTGAATGCCACAATCAACTCCACCAACGTCAACCCGCGCTGATTTCGACGCTTTCCCGCCATAACGCTTCTATTGCACCACCACAGTCAGTAACGGCGGCGCAGCCACAATCGGCTTCGATGTGGAATTCACCAAAGTCAGGTCGCCCACCGCAACAGTGGAAGTCCCCCGCCCTACCGCCTGGAAAGTAAGATTGACCAAAGCGCCGGAACCGCTGATCCCGCCCGTACCCGCCGTCCGGTTCAACACAATAGTGGCATCTCCGGTATCGTTCAAGGTGTTCTCGGTGAAGTTGATTTTCTGCCCGTCCCCGCTCATCAGATTGCCTTCCTTCACGCTGCTAAGCCGCAGAATTTTCGGATCGAACTTTAACTTCATCGGCACAGCGAAAAGATCGGCCGCGTTCTCAATCTGCAGCGCAACCGTCACCACTCCGCTCAATTGCGTCTGTAAATTCGGCGGGTTGAAGAAGATCCGTATAGGCCCTGCTACCGGTGGAGGAATGGCGGCCGGGTCCGCCGGAGCCGGGGCAGTAGCGGCGGGAGCGGCGGGCGTCCCAGGTGGTGGCGTCGCCGGTGCGGCAGCCTGCGGTGGCGCGGCTGCTTCCGGCCGTGGAGCGTAGATCAACTTCACGTTCTGATCGGTCCCGGCGGAAACCCCGCGCAAGTTTGCGTCGCTGTAATCGGGCGCGCGGACAATGTGCGGAATCAGGGCAATCAACAATTCGCTGTCACTATTATCCTGGTGGTGGGTGCCAAACAGCGGACCCAAAACCGGCAGGCTCGACAGCCACGGAAGTCCGGCAATCAACTTCGAATCCTGAACCTGCATCAGTCCGCCCAGCAGACTCACTTCCCCCTCACGAATTCGGATATCGTGCGCTATCTTTTTCTGGCTGATCACCGGCTGTGAGATGTCCCCGATTTTCACGTACGAGCTGACATTCGAGATTTCCAGCTCGATGTGAAGCGAAACCTCGTCCCGACCGTGAATCTTCGGCACCATATCCACGTTGACGCCGACCTCGGCAAAACTAAACTGGGTACTGACCAGCGGACTGACTCCGACGCCGACACTGGCGCCCAGGCCGCCGCCGAAACTGCCGGTGGCATAGGGCACCTTGTCTCCGATCCGAAGCGAGGCCTTCTGGCCGTCTACGGCGCGGACTTGGGGCTGTTGCAGCACGCGGGTTGTGCTATCGGTCAGAAGCGCCTGGATCAACCCGCCGGGAACAGTAACGGAGTAGTCGCCAATGGAGATATTCTTCAGCCGATTTAAGGGGAGTGAATTGACCGTCGTAGCTGTTGTCGCGGTACCGGTCGCCGCGGCGGCGGTGCCGAAACTGATCGGCGAATTGATGCCGCCGGCTCCACTGGTGGTGAAGGTCGCGGCAAGGTCGCGGGCTCTGGTCCGGCTCGCCTGCATCACCAGAATATCCACCACGACCTCGGCCTTCGGCTTATCAAGATCCAAAATCAACTTCTCGGCCAGTGCCACCTGATCGGTTGTGCCTCGAACCAGAATCGCGTTTTGCGCTCCGTAGGTGAACGCGCGCCGAATCTCCGTCACCGACCGCACCGTGGTTGAGATTTCCTGTAGCTCCTGCAGCAGAGTGGCGTTCTTGATGTAGAAAACCTTGACGACGTAGTCTTCAAAGTCCCGGCGTTTCTGCACGTTGTCGTTGGTTACAAAAATGGCGTTGGTGGAGAGAGGCTTCCAGTAAGTCCGGGTTTGAATGGCCAAATAGTCGAGAGCTTCTTCCAGGGTCGTGTTGGAAAGATCAACGGTGAATGTATTCTTGCCGCCCGGCGGAGGCTGGATCTCGGAATCGAATACGACGTTGATGCCCGCCAGCTTGCCCACCGTCTCATATAAGACCTTGATCGGTTGATTGTTCATTTTCAACGTGCTGATCTGGCGGGTGATGGGTTTCAATTCAGGGATTGCAAGGATACTGGCCGACTTTGCCTCCATTTCCTTCGCCGCCTTCTGGCTGGGAGTCAAACCCCGATCTTCCGGCGTCGATGCCGCTCCAGGTCCAGCGGGTTTCTTCTTCTCCCGGTCGATCATGTCCTTGGTGCGGCGAATCTCCTGCTCCGCGATCGCCAGCGATGGATCGGTGGCATACGCCTTCTGGAATTCGTTCAGGCTTTCTTCCAGATTCCCCGCGGCGCGTATTTTCTGACCATTTGAGACATGGCTGGTGGCCCCCTGAAAGCGCATTCGCCGCACCGCCATCTGATACGCAGGGTCTTTCGGATCCGCGGTATAGGCTTTTTCATACGCCTCTAGCGCCTTGTCGTATTCCTTGCGGGCCTCTGCTTCGCCGCCTTCCTTCATCAGCTTTTCGCCGGCCTTGTTCTTGCCGCTCAGCATCGCCGCAACTAGCATCGAAAGTAGGATAAGTTTCCGTAACTGTATCAAGACACGCACCTTAGTGGAGAAAAACGGCCTTTGTGCTACACTCAAATTGGCCGAGCTGTCACATAAACATCTGACGCAGTTCGGTTTGTTCGCGTTGAGACGAAAAACTTGCGAGATCCAGCGGCTCCCATCAAAATCCTGAGTGACAACCGGTCGGCCGGGCACAACTACACTCTTATGGAGAAGTATGAAGCGGGGATTGCGCTTTCCGGTACCGAAGTGAAGGCCGCCAAATCCGGCAAAGTGCAGCTCAAGGACGCCTACGCCGACGTGATCGATAATGAAGCGTGGCTGCTGAACGCTCACATCAGCCAGTATTCCCACGGCAACCGCGAAAACCATGAACCGGTCCGCAAGCGGAAACTATTGCTGCACCGCTCCGAGATCACGAAGTTGCACGCCAAGATCCGGGAGAAGGGGCTAACGTTGATCCCCACCAAACTGTACCTCAAGAACGGAAAGATCAAGTGCGAGTTCGCGGTAGGCAAAGGCAAGAAAGTACACGATAAGCGCGAGGCCGAGCGGACCAAAGAGCAGAACGATGAAGCCCGTAAAGCAATGCAACAGAAGAGAAACTACGACTAAGATAATATGGACATCCGATTAGAGGCAACCCCGATTGAGCAGTATCCGGCCGATGTTCTGCTGACGTTGGCCTTCGAAAATCAGCAGGGCCCGCATCCGCTGAATGCCGCAACCGGCGGCTGGTTCGACGACCTCCGCGAGAGCAAGGAATTCATCGGCAAACCCTTCGAGATTGCCATCTTGCACCGCCCTTCCGGGTTGAAGGCCAAGCGACTGGCGGTGGTCGGCGCAGGTGCGGCGGAAAAGCTGAACGCCACCGAACTGCGGAAAGTAGTGGGTTCGGCGGTGCGCGCGTTGAAGGCTAAGTCGCTCACCAACATCACGTTATCGCTGGAAAACGCCACCTCGGACCAAGTCACCGCAGCAGTCGAAGGGGCTGTTCTTGCCGATTACGAACCCGACCGTCTTAAGTCCGACGCAAAGAAGCGCGGGGAGCGATTGGCTTCGTTTTGTATATTGGGGCCAACCACACTGCAACCGGCCCTGGACCACGGGCGGATTCTGGCGGAAGCCCAGAACTTCACTCGGGAACTGGTGAACGAGCCAGCCAACCTATTGACTCCATTAAAACTGGCGTCGGAAGCGCAAAAGATGGCGGTCGCCTTTGGGCTCGATTGCGAAATCCTCGACCGCGAACGGATGACTCAGTTGGGAATGGGTTCGCTGCTTGGCGTGTCGCAGGGAAGCGCCGAACCGCCGGCGTTCATCATTCTGCGCTACACCCCCGCGACGCCTGAAACAACCGACCATTTGGCTTTGATTGGTAAAGGCGTCACCTTCGATACCGGCGGCGTTTCCATCAAGCCGTCCGACGGCATGGAGAAGATGAAGTACGACATGGCCGGTGGCGCCGCCGTGATTGGAGCGATGCAGGCCATTGCGCAATTTAAGCCGAATGTAGCCGTCACGGCGCTGATTCCGGCCGTGGAAAACATGGTAAGCAGCCGCGCGCAACGGCCCGGCGACATCGTGACTTCGCTCTCCGGAAAAACAATTGAGGTCCTGAATACCGACGCCGAAGGTCGGCTGATTCTGGTAGACGCCATTACTTATGCCCTGCGGCTGGGCTGTACCCACATGGTTGATGCCGCGACGCTCACTGGAGCCATTGGCGTTGCCCTGGGGCACATCCACGTTGGAGCCTTTACGAACAACGAACCTTTCCTGGGCAAGGTGATGTCGGCGGCGAAGTCGGAGGGCGAACGGATGTGGCACATGCCCCTTGACGACGACTACAAAGACTACCTGAAGAGCGCCTTCGCGGATCTTCCTAATATTGGAGGCAGGTACGGAGGCGCGGTCACCGCGGCAATGTTTCTGAAGGAATTCACGGAAGATAAACCTTGGGTTCACCTGGATATCGCCGGGACAGCCTGGCTCGATGAGGGCAAACCATTCCTCTCAAAGGGCCCATCCGGCATTGCAGTACGGACTTTCGTTAGCTTGGCTACAAATTGGTAGGGTACTTTAGTTCTATTTCCTTGTAAGGTGTTACGATTCCAACGTTTCCCGTCAGATTTTTCTAGCAATGTGTATCGGAAGCTGGTAATATCTACGTTGACCCGATGATCCCTAACAAAATTGCCTCCAAAACCGTACAGTCCCTCTTCCGGGGTCTGATTCTTACACTACCTTTCGCGATTTCGGCGATGGCCCAACCTTGCAGCGTCAGCTTCGTTCCCCAAAACATCACGATCCCCGCTTCGGCTGGTTCGGGAAGTTTTGCGGCAAACGTCGTTGGCCTGGGAACCTGCCCTTTTACAGGAGTGGGATCCCCTAGCAGCTGGCTGACTTTGAACACCGGCAACGGCGCCAGCACAAACAGCGGCAACATAGTCTATGGCTTTACGTTCGGCGCGGCCGCAACCCAGCCGCGAACAGGCGCAATCACAGTAGTAGGCGGCAGCGCTTCTCCAGGCCTCTTCACCAACTACCTGATTCAGATCCTTCAAAAGGGGACGACCTTCACTCAGATTTTCGACGACGTTCCGGCAACCCAAGCTTTTGCCGACTACATCAATTTATTGAAGGGCTATGGCGTCACCAACGGATGCTCTGCAACATCTTACTGCCCTGATGCGACGGTCACACGGGAACAGATTGCGAAGTTCGTTATCCTTTCGATTCTTGGCACGGACAACTTCACCTACGTGACTACGCCGTATTTTGACGATGTCCCGGCCAGCAGCGGGCTTTTCAAGTATGTCCAGAAGTTGAAGGAATTGGGAATTACCAACGGATGTTCGGCAACGTCTTACTGCCCGACAAACATGGTGACCCGCGGACAAGTTGCGGTCTTCCTGATGCGCGGCAAGTTTGGCGCCGCTAACAGCGCCAAACTGTTGAACAGCACCACGCCTTACTTCACCGACGTGGCAAGCACCGACAGCACGTTCCCGTTCGTTCAGAAGTTGAAGGATTCCGGCATCACCAGTGGTTGCTCGACCACCGCATTTTGCCCTGCGAACCCGCTCACTCGCGGTCAGGCCGCTGTGTTGATCATCCGATCATTCTTCACGCAGTCGTTCGCGCTATAAGGCTACAGCGGTTCCATTAGAAAAAGGGGAGACGCCCGTCGGGTGCGCCTCCCCTTTTTTTGCATCCCGTCTTCTAGAACATTCCCCTATTCAAATGTTTTGAAAGCTGATATCATCTACAACAAATGGGCTACCTACTTTCCCTCTTGCTTATGGGACTGGCGTCGACAGTCCCTGTGTTTGCACAGACTTTCACTTGCAGCCTGGCGGTCTCCCCGCAAAACATCGTAGTGGTGTCCAGCGGAAACGCGGGAAGTGTGTCCGTCAAAGCTTCCGACCCCGGATGCGCGTGGATTGCGCTAGGTTCAAGCAGTGCCTGGATTCAGCAGACGTCGCCCACTGTGGCCACAACCGGCAATGGGGCCTTCGCCTACACGGTTGGCGCGAACACCAATCCTACTCCGCGGTCCGGAACATTGACCCTGGTGCTGCTTGGTGGCGTCTCAGTGAATCTGCAGGTCCAAATTCTGCAACTCGGGACCATCGTCGCGCAGCCATTCAACGACGTTTCCATCGACTATCCGTCGGTGGAATATATAAACCAGATCCATACTGCCGGGTTGACCAACGGATGCTCTCTGTTTCCGCCGCTGTTTTGTCCCGAGCAGCGAATATCGCGCGGCGAGATGGCGGCCCTTCTGATCCGCGCCGCATTGGGAAGCGACAATTTCGCCTATCCTAATCTTCCCTACTTTGACGACGTACCGCAGAACCATCCCTTCTTTAAGTACATCCAGAAGCTGAGGGAGATGGCAATCACCAGCGGATGTTCAACATCGGGGGCGCTCTTCTGCCCCGGCGCCGACGTGACCAGGCTGCAGATGGCGATCTTTCTGATTCGCGCGAAGTTCGGAAGTCTGGCCGCGAACTCGCGGCTCGGAAATACTCCCACCCCCTACTTTACCGACGTTGCCGCCGGAAGCGTGGAATTCCCCTTCATCCAAAAGATGAAGGATTTCGGGATTACCTCCGGTTGCTCGGCGGCGCAATACTGCCCGGGCAGTCCCATCAGCCGGGGACAAACGGCAGTGTTCCTGGCGCGCCTGTTTCTGACGCCATACGCGGTATATTAACCTAGCTGGGTATGTGCGTCACTCAGGTAATTGCTATGGCAGCAGCTCGGGTGGGGCGGTCCACCTGGACCGCGCGGGACGACGGCGTCAATGCGCCAGCCACACGAAATGCTACGAGACCGTACCCACCTGACTCAAGCACAAACCCACTTTAACCTAAATGCGGCATCTCGAATCCCGCGGATCGTGCCAAGCCGCTGAAACAGCTCAGAATTTCAGCTGCTTCGCAGTGCACCCTTCGGGGGATACCTGATTCGATTACAACTGCTTGCGGGCTAAGGACCGACCTGGTTTGGGGCGCCTCCAACTGCCGGTTCCAGGATTAACCTGCAATCGCGATGGCGTCTATTTCAACCTGCACATCCCGCGGGAGCCGCGCTGCTTCGACCGTAGACCGGGCGGGCGGGTTCTCGTCGAAGTAACGGCCGTAGACTTCGTTCACTTTGGGAAAGTCGTCCATGTTCTTCAGGTACACCGTTGTTTTCAGAACCTTCTTCAGGGATGATCCCGCCGCTTCCAGAACGGCCGCCAGATTCAGAAGTACGCGCTCGGTCTGGGCGGTGATGTCTCCCTCCACTAATTGATTGGTGACCGGGTCCAGCGGAATCTGACCGCTGAGGTATACGAGCCCATTATGGGCGACAGCCTGGGAATAGGGACCGATAGCCTTGGGTGCTTTCTCCGTTGCAATGGTCTGTTTCATGGTTTCTTAGAACCGCAGCGTGCCGGTGAGTTCCCGCACGCTGGCGATGTTTTCCTCCTTCAGAAATTGGTCGAGTTCGCGGGCGATCCGGACCGATGAACCCGGATCCCAAAAATTCGCCGTGCCCACCTGCACCGCCGTTGCCCCGGCGATGAGGAATTCGGCCGCGTCTTCACCGGATGAGATGCCGCCAAGGCCAACGACTGGTATGGCGACGGCCTGCGCCGCTTCGTATACCATACGCAGCGCAATTGGTTTGATGGCAGGGCCTGAAAGGCCGCCGAAGCCAGCCCCAATGCGCGGCCTCCTGGTCCGGACGTCGATAGCAAGCGCAACAAAGGTGTTCACCAGCGAAATGGCGCTTGCCCCGGCATCGGCGGCGGCGCGGGCCAGGGGTTCGATGCGGGCCACATTGGGCGACAACTTCACAATCACCGGCCGGCGTGCGATTTTCGTGATGCCGCTCACCAACTCGTTCAGCAACCCGGGATCACTCGAAAAGAAGATGCCGCCGTGTTTGGTGTTTGGACACGAAACATTCAGCTCATAGCCGGCAGGGCCCTCCGTATCGTCGAGAATTCGCACAACCTCGGAGTAGTCCTCAGGCTCATAACCGAACACGTTCACCAGATACGGCGTTGCGATGTGCCGCAAAGCGGGGACTTTGTCGCGGACAAAAGCGTCCACGCCAATGTTCTGCAATCCGATGGAGTTCATCATTCCGCCGCCCGTTTCCCAAAGACGAGGTGGTGGATTACCGTCCATGGGCCGCCGCGAGATCCCCTTGACGACGAACGCCCCGATTGCCTCCACGTCGGCCACCGACGTGAATTCCACGCCGTAGGCAAACGTACCGGAAGCAGCGATGATGGGATTCCGCAGGGGGATGCCGCAGAGCGAGATCTGAAGGCGGACTGACGATGCCGACACTGTGGATCAGGATACCAAGCCGGGACTAATGCTGTGCAGGAAAAGACCGATACTATACTGAGGATACCAACAGTAGTAGTGTGGCAGGTTGTGGCAAAAAAACCCAGTTATCGCTCGCTTGCTTCGAAGTTCTCCATTTTCACCGGTTCACTGGTGTTTTGGGTAGTCGCGGTCACGCTGTCCTACGATCTGCGGCAGGACAACTTCAACGTCTCAAAGGGAGTGCTGCTTTTCGTAGTGGTGCTGCTGGTAGCGGGCGCCATTGCACGCATGACCATCCGCCTGCTGGCCCGTCCTCTGCTTCTACTGCAAGCCGGAATCACCAATGTGCGGGAGGGGCGGTTAGAGCCGATCCAGATCAGCCGCACGGGCGACGAGATCGAATTCCTGGGCGACAGCTTTAACAAGATGATTGAGGCTCTGGCCTCAACGCAAAAAGAGTTGATGCAAAACCAGGAGATGCTGGAAGACCGGATCAAGCAGCGGACCGGGCAATTGGAAGTCGCCATGCAGAAGGCGCTGGCGGCGAGCCAGGCGAAGAGTGAATTCCTGGCGAATATGTCGCACGAGCTGCGGACGCCGATGAACGGCATCCTGGGCATGATGGATCTGGTGCTGACGAGTCCGCTGTCGATCGAACAGCGGGACCAGATGGAAACGGCGCAGGGATGCGCTTACTCCCTGCTGGCGCTGCTGAACGATCTTCTCGACCTGTCGAAGATCGAGGCAGGGAGGATGGCCCTCGACAGGGTTCCATTCCGTCCGCGTGCCTTGATGGAAGAGGCGATGAAAACGCAATCGGCGCTGGCGATGCAACGCGGTGTGGCGGTGCGCATTGAGATTGCGCCGGACCTGCCGGATGCGGTGGTAGGCGATCCGTTGCGTTTGCGGCAGATTCTGGCTAACCTGCTGAGCAACGCGGTGAAGTTCACAACCGAGGGATCCATCGTACTGCGCGCCAGTTCCACGCCGGGCCCGGAGCCGCCCTGGAACACCTTCCTGATCGAAGTAATCGACACCGGGATGGGAATTCCAGTGGATAAGCTGCAATCCATCTTCGAGAAGTTCACCCAGGCCGACGGTAGCATCAACCGCAAGTACGGCGGAACCGGACTGGGGTTGACCATCACGCGGGTGCTGGTGGCGATGCACGGGGGCGACATCAGCGTGGAGAGTGAGTTGGGCCACGGCAGCAAGTTCACCGTGATGCTTCCGTATGAATCCGCGCCGGCGGCGAAGACAGGACCTCATGCAGTGCTTGTCGCTCCGCAGTCTTCGGGGCCGGTGAATGGCGACGTGAATCCCGCTTCGATACTGGTGGTGGAAGACAATCTGGTGAACCAGAAGATGGTGTCGTCCATCCTGACCAAGCGAGGCTACCACGTGCAAATTACCAGCAATGGCCAGGAAGCGTTGCAGGCTCTGGAGCAGAAGGCGTTCCATCTGGTGTTGATGGATGTGCAGATGCCGGTGCTGGATGGGCTAGAGGCGACGCGGCTGATCCGGAAGGACGCGCGGTGGGCGAATCTGCCGATCATCGCGATGACGGCGCATGCGATGAACGGGGATAAGGAAGGGTGTCTGGCGGCGGGGATGAACGCCTATATATCGAAGCCGGTACATTCGGCGCATTTGCTGAGTATCGTGGAAGAGTTCGCTTGTTTGAAGAAGTAGCACGGGGGGCGAGCGGCGGGTGTGGGTACGATACTGTCGCGGCCATGATCGACCGACTTGCCTGTCTTCCTCTATGACTCCCTAAGATAAGATCTGTTGTCCTGCGTGGTCATGAACGAAGAGTCATTAGGGACGGTTGTGTGGAGCCCTGTCGCCATCTCGCAAGCGCCACAGGGTTCACGACTTTCGGAAGGCCACCAACTGCGTTCGATGCGATAGACTACTCGGTGCGTCAAGGCATATGGTACGAACTTGCATTGTAGGGCGCGGACGTGCGTCCGAACTTCACGGCGAACTACCGCAATCCGCTTCAGCCACCAAGTACGATGCCGGCATCTGAAACACCGCTGGCACGAACCAATCGGATCGCGTCATACGACAAATGGCTTGGCGTCGTGCTAATCCGTCTAAAGCGAAGGATGGGCAAGAAGCGCAGCCGGACCCTCCAGTTCGACTTCTCCGAGTGTCAAGTGTGCATTCCGTTACGACCGGATTTCACATTTCGCCACGAACCAACGGGAGCAGAAAGCGACCGCCGGTACATCGGCCGAGAACAAGACATAAACGAACTTGCCGCCCGCATCATCTACTCCCCCGGAGACACATTTCTGGTGACTGGGTTTCGCGGTGTGGGCAAGACGTCGTTTATTAACCAGGTGATTTACACTGTTCAAGATATCCTGAAGCAATCAGATGTGAGCCATCCACTACGCCTCGTGGACATCTACATGAGTCTGCCACGCCGTATCCAGCCAGTGGAGCTAATGCACCACGTTGTGCGCCGTCTTTACGAACGCCTTGACGATCTTGGAATCCTTGATCGACTCGATCCAGAGATTCAGGATCGGCTCGCGCTCGCCTACAAACGCACATCCCTCGTCGTCTCGCAACATAAGACCGAAACAAGAGAGGCAAGCCTAAGTAATGAGTGTAGTTGGGATCTTCCTATCGGCAAAGCGGGATGGAAACTGCCATTTCAGATAAAGCGGTCACGGACGAAAACGACGGACGCATCATATATCGCCTACGATGAACGCTCGGCGGAACACGACATTGTCCAGGTCGCTCGCCAACTCACGAACGGATATGTCCCGCCATGGTGGCGCCGGGTGTTTCTACGCGAACGCCCCGTGCGGATCAAAGTCCTGTTCGTTTTTGATGAACTCGATAAGCTTGATTCAGTAGACCTCTTCGCCGACCAAGATAGTGCAAAGAATCCGCCCGGTCCTCCCCCACTCGACGTTATTTTGCGATCTATCAAAACACTCCTGACCACGTCCGGCATATCCTTTGTGTTTGTGGCTGGCAAGGATCTGTACGACCGATGGCTTGAGGACGTTGGGACCGGAGACAGCGTTTACGAGAGTATCTTCGCGTACGACAAGTACTTGCCATGCATGTGGTATGACGCCAAGGAACTCGCAGAACGAATGGTGGATCTCAATTCGCTTACAATTCCGACGGGCGACCACTGCCGCAAACACTTCGACGCTGGCGACTTCTTCTGCGAAGAATGTGGCAAGTACTTACTGGATGCAGCGAAGGCGCGCGAAGTCTATCAGGTATTCACTGAGTATCTCGCCTACCGCGGGCGCGGAATCCCACGGCGTATGTGGCGCACATTTCATCAATCCGTCAAGTGGTATAGGGGACGGCCGGTCCTCGCGTTTAGTGCACAAGACATCCGCCGGCAGCGAGTATACGCGGAGCTTTGGAAGCTCGTCACCGTGCACCCAATGAAGTTGTTCGAGGGTGACGCATCCGAAACGCTTTGTGAAGCGGATGACGGTCCTCGACTGGCGGTGTACTACCTAATCGATTGGATTCTCCGCCGAGGGGCGTCCGTGTTCGAAGAATCTGACATGATCGCCTGGTCCAAAACGGTCAGTTCCAAAATCATGCCCCCAACGATTCCCGCCGAACATCTCATTAATCGCCTCCTCAAACTACTCCTCAAGGCGGGTGTCATCCAAGATGTCTCGCCAAAGACAAACGTTCCGCATCGAATTTTCCGGAAGGGAGACGAGATCATAGTCGAAGATGCAAATGCCGTTACTGCTCCAAGGTACCGGTTCGATCCAAGGCGCCGCAAGGATCTGGGATCTGGGACCAACGATTTGCCGGAAGATCTGGGCCTCGCGAAGGAACAACGAGCAGACAACCAATGCGGCGGCTATTCCATCACGGCAACCTTGGGTACAGGTGGCATGGCACGCGTGTACCGTGCGGCAGAACAGACTTCAGGCAAAGAATTCGCGCTGAAGATACTGGTGCCGGGCACCGCGCTGGACCAGGAGTTCCGCGAGCGTTTCAAGCGGGAAGCACGTATCCTCGCGGACATCCACCATCCGAATATCGTGCGATCATTCGGTTCCGGCGAAGACGCAGGAAGGCTCTACATTGCTATGGAACTCCTGGACGGGATCGAACTC
>JANXXV010000573.1 GCA_025350445.1 Bryobacteraceae bacterium
GCCCTGGATCCTGGTAGCCCTCGCATCGCTAATCCTCTACCCCAATCTCGCCGACCCCGAAACCGGCTACATCCGCGTCATGATCGATCACCTGCCGCCGTCCCTCCGAGGCCTGATGGTAGCCGCTTTCGCAGCCGCCTATATGTCCACCATCGCCACCCAACTCAACTGGGGCGCAAGCTATCTGGTGAACGATTTCTATCGCCGCTTTCTCAATAAGACCGCCACCGACAAGCACTACGTCAGTGCTTCGCAACTCGCCACCGTGCTCATCACCATCGTCTCCGCCGTCGTCACGTTCTACATGGAATCCATCAGCGGCGCATGGAAACTGCTGATCGTCACCGGCGCGGGGACCGGCGGCGTTTTGCTCCTCCGCTGGTATTGGTGGCGCATCAACGCCTGGAGCGAAGTGTCGGCCATGGTCTCCGCCTTCGTCGTCTCCGTCACCTTGCAAACCATGTTCGGACTTGATAGCGATAACCCCACCGAGTTCGCCTACATCATGTTGATCACGGTCGCCATCACCACCGCAGTGTGGCTGGCAACCACGTTCCTAACCGCCCCGGAATCCAGCGAAACCCTGGTAGCCTTCTACCGCCGCACCGCCCCATCGCTAACCGGCTGGCGGCCCATCGCAGCTCTGGCCCCCGAAGTAAAAGCCCGCCAGGACGGCCTCTCAAACTTGCTCGATTGGGTCTGCGGCTGCATCCTGATCTACGGCGTCCTGTTCGGTGTAGGTAAGCTAATCCTGAAGGAAACAAATCTGGGCCTCTTGTTGCTGGCATGCGGCCTGGCAGCCGGCGCCGTGGTGTACTGGGATCTCAATAGACGAGGATGGAACTCCGTTGTCGACTAAGACTAAATTGTTAGGTGCGATTCTTTGCGCGACCGCCTGCCTCGCCGTCGAAGACGACGCTCCCCGCAGGCTGGCCGCCCGAGCGCTTGCCGATACCACGGTCTTCGACGATTTGAGAGAACTCTGTGACGGCATCGGCGGACGCCCAACAGGCTCGCCCGCCGCCGCTCGCGCCGTTAAATGGGCCCAGCGCAAGTTTCAAGATGCCGGCTTCTCATCGGTAGCCCTGGAGCCGTTCCAAATTCCGAATTTGTGGCTTCCGGGCGCCGCGGAAGCATCCGTCATCGCGCCCGAACAGTTCACCATTCACGTGGCCGCCTCGCCGTTCACACCCTCCACCGCAGGCACGCTCGAAGCGCCGCTGGTCGACGTGGGCGAGGGCTCGGAAGCGGAGTTCGCAAAGCTCGGCGAGCGCGCCAAAGGAGCCATCGCACTAGTCCACAGCAAAGAGATGAAGACCTTTGACGATTTGTTCGCCGAATACCTGCGCAATCTTCCGCTACTGCGGGAAGCAAAAAAGGCCGGGGTCGCGGCTTTGCTGCTCCAGTCTACCCGTCCGCGCGGACTGCTTTACCGGCATCCCATGACCCTGGACGGCTCGCTCGCTCCCTTGCCAGCCGCGATCGTGAACCGGGAGAACTTCAATCGCCTCGCCCGCCTCAACACGTCCGGACAAGTGCGGGTGAAACTGAAACTGCAAAACAAAACCTCCGGCGCTTATGAATCGCAGAACGTCGTTGCCGAACTCCGCGGCCGCGAAAAGCCTGGCGAAGTGGTACTCATCGGCGCGCATCTGGATTCCTGGGATTTGGGAACCGGCGCCGAAGACAACGGAGCCAACGTCGCCCTGGTGCTGGATGTGGCCCGAGCGTTCAAGCAACTTGGAGTGGTTCCCCGGCGCACAATCCGCTTCGTCCTGTTCATGGGCGAGGAACAGGGTATGTGGGGCTCGCGGGCCTACGTGGAACGGCATCACGCCGAACTGGATAAATATGCAGCCAGCGTAACCTTCGATACCGGCTCAGGGCGTCTCGCGGGATTCTATCTGAATGGGCGCGAGGATCTTCGCTCGCCAGTAAACCGCGCACTATCCGCAGTGGCCGCATTCTCCGCCACCGATCACCTTACCGACGCCATTGACGGCACCGACAATTTCGACTTCCTGCTATCGGGCGTACCCAACCTCGTTGGAATTCAGGATCCAGCCCCGTACCTGCCCGATTATCACGCCCAATCTGATACCTTCGACCGCGTAAATCAGCGCGAGATGAAGACAACCATTGCCATCGCCTCGGCGTTGATTTGGGGCCTAGCCGACCACCCCGAACGGCTGCGGCGGCAAACGCGGTCAGAGGTCGAGAAGCTTCTCACCGACACCAAACTGGACGAGCAGATGAAAGCCTTCGGCCAATGGGAAGATTTCACTTCC
>JANXXV010000599.1 GCA_025350445.1 Bryobacteraceae bacterium
TCGTGAAATTCGTCAGCCTGTTTTTGGGCCTCTTCCTTGGTAATTCCGTAACGCTCTTGGATCTTGCCGACCAAGATGTCTTTCTTGCCGCCGATGACGGTTAAGTCGTCGTCGGTTAGCTTGCCCCATTTTTCCTTGACCGTGCCTTGCAGTTGTTTCCACTTACCTTCGACTTGATCTCTATTCATGAGTTAGCCTCCAGGCTTCTGCTTTGCACGAGGCGTGCCAGACGGTGATTCCCAGTGTTTGCAGCAATCGGGGAAAATCAGGCAGGGGAGATTGAGTAGTATTTACCTTTGAGCTTGGTAGTATTTCGGCTATGGGCTTGAAACTTTTCCGCGTTTCCGTGATGGTTGTTTCACTCAGCTACGGCGAGCAGAATGGAGAGTGGGCGTCTTACGGACGAGACCCCGGCGGCACCAGGTATTCGCCGCTATCGGGTATTAACCGCAAGAACGTCACCAAGCTGGAAAGGGCATGGACTTATCACACTGGAGATCTTTACCAGCCGAAGAATGGGCGCGCGACTGCGCTTGAAACAACGCCGCTATTCGTCGACGACACGCTATTTATCACTACTCCCATCGGTCGTGTGGCGGCGCTGGATCCGGAGACCGGGAAAGAACGCTGGAGCTTCGATCCGAAGATAAACAAGGACGCGGGCTACGGGGATTTCGCGAACCGGGGCGCCGCCACCTGGGTTGACAAAGAACGCAAGCAGCGGCGGATTTTCGTGACTCCAATCGATGCGCGGTTGATTGCGCTGGATGCGGCCACGGGAAAGCCCTGCGCCGATTTCGGTAAGGATGGCCAGATCGATTTGCGCATTGGTCTGAAGAATCCGCCGGAGGCGACGTCTGAATACGAGACCACTTCCCCGCCCGCGGTGATCGGCAATCTGGTGATTGTGGGATCCGCGATTGCGGATAACAATCGGGCGGAAGCGCCGAGCGGCGAGGTGCGGGCGTTCGATGCAAGAACGGGCGCACTGCGTTGGACCTGGGATCCGATTGTGCCGTCGAAGGGCGTGAAGACCGGGGCCGGTAATGCGTGGTCGATCCTCTCGGTTGACGAGCAGCGGAATTTGGTCTTTATCCCGACGGGAAGCGCGAGCCCGGATTACTACGGCGGCGAGCGGCCCGGGGATAATCGTTACGCCAATTCGGTGGTTGCGCTGCGCGGAGACACCGGGAAGCTGGTGTGGCACTTCCAGACTGTGCATCACGATCTTTGGGATTACGATGTAGCTTCGCAACCCGCGCTTTACACGGTGCGGATGGGCGGGAGCGAGATACCGGCCGTGGCTGTAGGATCGAAAACCGGACATCTGTTTCTGCTGCATCGGGAGACGGGGAAACCGCTGTTTCCAGTGGAAGAACGGCTGGTTCCCGCAAGCGATGTTCCTGGTGAGAGGGCGTCCGCCACGCAGCCGTTTCCTTCCATGCCAAAGGCGCTAGTGCCGCAGCGGCTTTTGGCGAAGGACGCATGGGGGACCACGGAGGCCGGCCGCAAATACTGCGGGGAGCGGATTGGCGCGCTTCGATCCGATGGCATGTTCACGCCGCCCAGCATCAAAGGGTCGTTGGTTTTTCCGGGAAACATCGGCGGTATGGCGTGGGGCGGCGCTGCGTTCGATCCGGAGCACGGGCTGCTGATCATCCCTACGAACCGCTTGCCTGCCGTGGTGCATTTGATTCCCCGCGACGAGGCTAAGAAACGTATATTGGACTATCCCGGTGGCGAGTACGCACAGCAAAAGGGAACGCCTTACTGGATGCATCGTGAATTTCTGTTGGGCCCCGGCCGGGTGCCTTGCAATGCGCCGCCATGGGGAACGCTGACCGCGATTGACGTTCGCACGGGTGCGGTGCGATGGGAATCGCCGCTCGGTTACTTCCCGTGGCTGGCGTCGAATCCCGAGGCGCTGAAGTGGGGATCGATTGCGCTGGGCGGGCCGATTGTGACGGGCGGCGGATTGGCGTTCATTGCGGCGAGCTTCGATGCGCATCTGCGGGCGTTCGACGTGGAGACTGGAAAAGAGCTTTGGGCGGGGGAGTTGCCGACCAGTGCCCGCGCGACTCCGATGACATTTCGCGCGGCTAGCGGGAAGCAGTATGTGGTGATCGCAGCCGGCGGACACGAGGGGAACTCACTGCCGTTGGGAGATTCGATTGTGGCGTTCGCGTTACCTTGAGGGCGTTTGCTGCGATACTGGACCGCAGTGACTCCGATTCTGCTGAAAACCGATCTGCCCGGCTTTGAACTGCACGGCCGCGGCAAAGTTCGCGATATTTACCGCGTGGGCGGCAATCTGCTGATTGTGGCCACGGACCGGATTTCCGCTTTCGACTATATTCTCGCCTCCGGGATTCCGGACAAAGGGCGCGTGCTGACGCAACTGTCGCTGTTCTGGTTTGATTTTCTGCGCGATGTGATGCCGAATCATCTGGTGGCGGCGCGGGTGGAAGATTATCCGGCGGCATTGCATCCGTTCGCGGATCAGTTGGAAGGCCGTTCGATGCTGGTGAAACGCGCGAAGATGATTGAGATTGAGTGCGTCGCGCGCGGCTATATCTCCGGTTCCGGCTGGAAGGATTACAAAGCCAGCGGCGCTATCTGCGGCATCCCGCTGCCGGCCGGGTTAGAGCAGAGCGGGCGGCTTCCCGAGCCGATCTTCACGCCGGCCAGTAAGGCCGAGTCCGGACACGATGAAAACATTTCGTTCGAAAATGTGGTGAGCTCGATTGGACGCGAGTTGGCGGAGAAGTTGCGTTTTTTGACGCTCGACATCTACTCGCGGGCCGCCGCCTATGCGGAGACGAAGGGTATCCTCATCGCCGATACAAAATTCGAGTTCGGCTTCGTGGACGGTCAACTAGTGCTGGCCGATGAAGTACTGACGCCGGATTCTTCGCGCTTCTGGCCAATGGACAAGTACAAAGCGGGCGGGGCGCAGCAATCGTTCGACAAACAGTACGTGCGCGATTTTCTGGAAGCGATTCAGTGGAACAAACGTCCGCCCGCGCCTGCGCTTCCGCCTGAGGTGGCCGAGCGGACCAGCGGGAAATACAAGGAAGCATATCGCTTGCTTGCCGGCAGGAGTCTATGAGTTGGCTCGATTTTGTCTTCGGCATTCTGATTTGCGTGTCTGTCGCGGGCGGGTTTGCGAAAGGATTCATCCGGATCGGCATCGGCTTCATCGCGGCGCTGGTCGGCATCGTACTGGCATCGTGGTTCTACGGAACGGCGGCGGCGTGGTTGATTCCGTACGTGACGTCGCCGGGCGTTGCGAATATTCTGGGGTTCCTTACCGTGCTGGCGATTGTGCTCACGTTCGGATCGCTGGTGAGCATGATTCTGGTGCGGATGTTCAAACTGGTTGGGCTTTCGTGGCTGGACCGCTTGCTGGGTGGAATATTCGGCGCGGTGCGCGGGCTGCTGGTTTCAGTGGCGCTGCTGATGATCATGCTGGCGTTTGCGCCGGCCAGGACGCACAACGCGGTGGTTGATTCCTACTTTGCGCCCTATGTGATGGAATCCGCCCATCTGCTATCCGCCGTTACGCCCTTCGAATTGAAGGATGGGTTTCGTAAGGGGTACGAAGAGATTAAGAAGGCCTGGGACGCAACGATAAAGAAGACCAAGAAGTTGCCCGCGGATAAGGCCTGAACCGGGCGGCGCACGCCGGCTTTCCGGTAGCGCCCGGCAGCGTCCGCGGAGGGAGCGGGCCGGGTGACAGAAAGCCGGGCGGAACTACTTTGCCGGCGAATGACCCTCGTCATCGATATCTCAACTTGGCCGACGCATCATGAACTTCATCAGTGTGCCGGCGGCGAGCCGCCTGGTGAGCTCTCCCGCCGGCAACTCCCGCCCCAGAGAAGCGGCTTGCCCGGACCACATTGGCACGAAATCATCGGACCCTCCGGCCTCGGAGCCGGCCCTCAGGGGTCCGAGGGCGCCGGCGGCGAGTGGAAATGGCGGTGCGAGGCTTGACATCGGACCCACTTCGCGGACTACACGGTTCACCATCGCCCGTGCCGGGCGGCCGGTGAATACATTCGTGATTGCCGTCGACCGGTCCGTTGGGTTGCTCAACGCGCGGCGGTGGAGCAACCCGATCTTCGCTTCGGGGCAGAACAGATAAGCCGTTCCGAGTTGTACAGCGGAAGCTCCAAGAGCAAACGCCGCCACGATGCCGCGGGCATCGGCGATCCCTCCGGCGGCAATTACCGGCACCTTCACGGCGTCGGCGACTTGCGGCACCAGCGCCATGGTCCCCACTTGGGTGGATATGTCCTGAGTCAGAAACATCCCGCGATGCCCACCTGCTTCAAAGCCCTGCGCGATGATTGCGTCGCAGCCATTGTCCTCGAGCCATCGGGCCTCATCAACGGTTGTTGCCGAGGATAATATCCTAGCCCCGGTTGCCTTGACGCGGGACACTAGATCCTTGTCCGGAAGGCCGAAATGAAAGCTGACGGCGGCAGGCTTAAATTCGACAATGAGATCGCACATGGCGCTATCGAACGATGTTCGGCTGGAAACCGGAAGCGGTGCTTTCGGATCGAGTCCCAGCTCAAGGTAGTAGCTCGCCAGGCGCTCCCTCCAACAACGTTCGCGCTCCGGATCGACTTGCGGCCGAGGGTGGCAGAAAAAATTGACATTGATGGGACGCGAGGTTCGCAGCTGGATGAGGTCTAACCCGGCTCGAACCTGATCGACGGTTAGCAGGGCGCACGGAAGTGAGCCAAGACCGCCCGCCTCCGATACCGCAATCACCATTTCGGGCGTAACAAACCCAGCCATTGGGGCCTGAACGATCGGCAATTCGATTTCGAGCAGATCCTGCACTCGGGTGTCCGGCCACAGGTTTCTATCGGAGGCCTCAAATGTGCTTTCGGACGGGTGTTCCGGCATAAGCGAATTATTCCACGATAGTACCGGGTTGCGCCCGCCACAGCCGGGCGGCTTAATCCTTCCCGAAGCGTTCTGATACCTTGAGATGAAAATACATGTGCAGAAATATCAAAACTCTTTTCAACTTCGACCCGCCGGTCACCGGCGAAGAGGTTCGTGCCGCTTCGCTTCAGTTCGTAAGAAAGATCAGCGGCTTTAACGAACCGTCGAAAAGAAACGAAAGCTCATTCCTGGCCGCGGTGGATGAAATAGTAAAGGTTTCCACTCGTCTTCTCAGTTCCCTGGAAACCAATACGCGGCCAAAGAATCGAGACGAAGAAGCCGAAAAAGCGAAGGTTCGCGCGGCTGGCCGATTCGGCGCATGAGATACGGCAAGGCACGGGGGAACCCGGCTGCCTCACTCCACGATGGACTGCATCACGGCATTCTCGAAATCGCGATCCAACTGGCGGTTGGGATTATCGGTCTGAATCATTAGCAGTCCCACGATTTTCTCTTTGGGATCCACCCAAAAATGGGTTCCGTAGGCGCCGTCCCATCCAAAACTGCCGGTGGAGACGCGGGCGCCGGCAGCTATCGGGTCGCTGACTACTTGCACGCTGAGCCCAAATCCACGGCCCGGCGTCCTGCCCGGGAATGTATCGGGTACAAAAACAGACGCCATCAACTCGACGGTCTTAGGGCTCAATAACCGCTTTCCGTTCAACTGGCCGCCTTCCAAAAACATCTCACCGAATTTTGCGTACTCTTCGGCACTGGCCATCAGCCCGCCTCCGCCGGAAAAATAACCGGCTCCAAACAAGCGGTTCATGGCCTCGGTCTTTTGCAAGGCGTCGCCGGCGCGATGATAAGCACTCGGTATCCTCGGCAGGCGGTCTTCATCGGGATGGAAGAAAATATCTTTCATCTCAAGAGGATCGAAAATGCGGCGCCGCAGAAACTTATCGAATGTTTGGCCGGAAGCAATCTCGACGATGCGCCCCAGCGTGTCGAAGGCGGCGGCGGGACTGTAGGTCCATCGTGAGCCGGGCTGGAAATCCAGTGGCGTGGTGCCCAACCGGGGAATATAGTCGGCCAGCGTATCGCCGGGTTTTCTGGCGATTCTTGGCATTTCGGAACTACTGGCCGGACCGCTGCCGAGGCCGGAGACATGCGTCAACAGGTCCTGAATTGTGATTTCGCGGGTTGCCGGGACGGTGTAAAATTGCAGCGGCGCCGCCGCGGAACCGGGCGCCGGCTGGGGGCCGGCCGGGTGCTCCTGTGTTACGGCCACTTTCATGCCTTTGAACTCAGGAATGAACTTCGAAACCGGATCATTGAGGCGTAGTTTGCCCTCCTCCATCAACATCAATATGGCTACGCCGGCGATGGGCTTGGACATCGACCAGATCCGGAAAATGGAGTTCTTCGCCATTGGCTTACCGGAATCCAGATCCATTGCGCCGTGCGCTTCCAGATGCGCGATGCGGCCCTTGCGCGCCACCAGTGTGACGGCTCCCGCGATTTGGTGCGAATCGATGTGACGCTGGACCGTTTCGTGAATTCGCAGCAGACGTTCCGTGGAGAGGCCGACCCCTTCCGGTTTTGCTTCTGGAATTGACGCGGCCATCGATGGCATCGCCACGAGTACGAAGACGGCAAAGTTTGCAATGAAACGCATGGTGAACTCCGGCTGGATCTAATTTTGCTGCCCTAGAATTCTATCGCAACCCACGGCGTAAGCGATTGCATCCGGCTTGGGCTACCAGTCGGCCGGCCGATAGTCTTTCAGAAATTGCCCCCAAACATGTTCGCCGGTGTTGATGCCGCCGATGATCGGATCGAGGATTCGCGCCGCTCCATCCACGATATCGAGGGGTGGATGAAAGCGCTGCTCGACGATCTTCCGGGCGGCGATCTCGACTGGATCCTCGTCGGTCACCCAGCCGGTGTCGACGCTGTTCATGTGAATGCCGTCGCCGAAGTAGTCCGTTGCCGCTGTTCGGGTCATCATGTTCAGCGCGGCCTTGGCCATGTTTGTGTGCGGATGGCGCGTCGTCTTACAGTTCCGGTAGAACTGGCCTTCCACGGCGGACACATTGACGATATGTTTGTCGCGATCCGGCGTTCGCAGCATCAGCGGCTTTAGTCGCGCATTGATGAGGAACGGCGCGACGGCGTTGATCAACTGCACCTCCAAAAGCTCCACGGACGACACTTCCGCCAGCAGTAACCGCCACGAGTTTCGTCCCCGCAAATCGACCTGCTGCAGGTCTTTATCGAGCCGCCCGTCGGGGAACAGATGCGTCTGCCCCAGCAGTTCCTCCGCAAGCAAAGGCACTTGTGACAGTTCGGCTGCGCGGGTCAAACCGGCGGCCGGCATCGCCGCGGAATTAGCTTCGGGCAGCATGTCGTAGTTGCGAATCCCCTCGTAACTGCCCAGAAGCTTACGCACGTTAGCCGGTGCGTCGTGCGGGGCCTCCATTTCGCCTGCCATCATGTGTCTATAAAAATCCGGCGGGCGGCGCACGGTCTGGCAGGCATTGTTGACGATAAAGTCCAACCGCGGATGGCTGGCCAGCAGCTCCCGGCAAAACGCTTCCACGCTCGGTGTGTGGCGCAAATCGAGTCCGAAGATCTCCAGCCGATGTTCCCATTCACTGA
>JANXXV010000613.1 GCA_025350445.1 Bryobacteraceae bacterium
GTGTTGACCGGGATTTACACCGTCGATCAAAACGAGCGTGCGGTAAAAACCGTCTTTGGACGCGCGCGGCGGGTGGACGGCAAAACCACTCTTGACGATCCGATCGCCGATCTCTTGCGGCCTGACGAAAGAAGCCGCTACATCTATCCACAGGTTCGGGTGATTCCACCCGGCGGCCCGTATTTCAAAATGCCATGGGAGAGGATTTATAAAGTCTCCATCGCGACCACCACGGCGAACATGGCATTGGATATGGAAGACCCAACTGCCAACAGCGCCGGCACCCGGCTGGATGCGGTGACAAAAGATCAGTTGAACACCGGCTTGACGGGACAGATTCGATACCGCGTGAGCGAGGCGAATTTGTACGCTTTGCTCTTCGGAATTAAACGGCCGATGGTGCACGTGATGGCCTACTTCGTATCGGTGCTGCGACAGAAAATCGCCAGCTTCGAAGCAAAGCCGATTGCCGTGCTCAGCGTCGGAGAGGTTGCCGCCGCTGCTCCGCCTGGAGCCGAAGTGATGGGCGTTTCCATCAACGACCTGCGGAAAAATCTGCGTGACCTGAATGAGTTTATGGATCGCGAGTGCCAGTCAACCGCCGCGCGCTACGGTGTGGTGTTCGACGCATCGTTGATCACCGGTATCGATCCGCCACCGGAAGTGGAGTCCGCTCTGGCGGCAATCAACACCGCCTATAACCACGTATCGAGCGACATCAGTCTGGCACATGCGGGCGCTGACCAGAAGATTGTGCAGTCCCGCCGCGCAGTAGAAATTGAAACGCTGCGCGCGCAAGCCGAAGTGGAACCCATCCGTATGATGGCTGCTGAATTGGCCGGGCTGAAACGGCAGGGGCCCAATGTTCTGGCCTCCTATGTGCGGAATGTGAAGCTGGCGCTGCGCGGCAAAGCGCATCAAATCTTCCTGGAGGGACGCTGATGGGCTCAGGATTGTTGGCAATCGGTTTGACCTTTCTGGCGATGCTGATCGCGGAGCCCGTGGTGCTGGCTGTGGGGCGGTTCTTCGGTCTCTACGCCATCGTGGACGAGTGCACCTGCCGGGTGTATGTACTGTTCGGAAAGGTGGTTGGAATGATATCCGAACCGGGCTGGCATTTTCTGCCGGTGGCGCTGGGGCCCAGTGCTTTCGTGATTAACCTGCTGGGCAAGTGTTACGTTCTGGATCTGCGGCTGGATCAGGAATATCTGCGCAGCCAGCCGGTGAATTCAGAAGAAGGCGCACCAATGGGAATCGGGATCTGGTATGAAATGCGGATCAGCGATCCGGTGGCGTTTCTGTTTAAGAATACCGATCCGCGCGGGTCCTTGCGGGCCAATGTGAGCAATGCGACGGTGCGCTGCTTGAGTAACATGCCGCTGGCGGAGATGCTGGAGACGCGCCACAAAATGAGTCAGACCGTGCGATCGGAGGTGTCTGAGAAGTCGCGCGTGTGGGGTTACGAACTGGGATCGGTGTATATACGGAAAGTGCATTTTCGCGACCAGGGGATGATCCGGCAGATTGAAGAGAAAGTGGTGAATCGTTTGCGGCAAGTGACGTCGGCGATTAAGCAGGATGGCGCGAATCAGGTAAGCATCATCACCAGTTCGGCGGAGCGTGAGGCTGCGGTTGAGTTTGCGCGGGCGGCGGTAGTGCGGCCGAATATGATTGGTTCGGCGCTGCGTGAGATCTCCGGCGATGCCGAAGTGGCGGACGCGCTGTTCGAGATTCTGGAGACGCAGAAGATTCTGGAAGCTAAGTCTCGATTGACGCTGTTCCTGAATGTCGGCGGAAACCGGAGGCTGGCGGACCTGCTGGCGGCGGAGCCTGCTACCGATGCCCCGCCTCGGGTTAAGCCGTTGAGCGAACGGATGCTGGAGAATCCGCCCCCCGATAAAGGCTGATTTGTGTGACATCCCGCCGGTGCGCCTGCCAATCGGGATCGGAAGCGGGAGAGCCCCAGGCTTGATCTCGGGTTGCGATATTGGCGAACGGAATTAGCAGTGTGGTCTGGTTTTCACTGATGGCGTGGATGCCGTGCCTTGTATCGCGATGGCGAGCACATCCCCTCGCCTGAACATACGGAAGTTTCGCGTGGCATCGTACTTTCTGTGAGGGTTCCGGTGGCAGCGGACATCGGAATCGTGGGCGTCAATCTTGAAGCTGGTGCGGACGGGGTATTTGTACCCGCGCTACATAATCCCGCGGCGCTTCAGCTCGTGGGTTTAAAGCGGGTAAGCGTCGGGTCGCGTTCATGGCACAAAGGCCGCAGACTCGATCACGCACGATTCTTTCAAGTAGCCATCCAAGTCCTGCGCTCCTCTTGTTCGGCTCTGCGGAAATGCACGGAGGGCTACGCGCACCCGCGCCTGGGTGCGGTACCTGAATCTGAAAATGTTGGCGATCAGCGTTGCGTTTTCAAGTTCCCATCCCGTTTCCTGCCCCGGTCTCACCTCCTGCATGGCGGGCAGCATGTAGTGCTCTCGATGCGTTCGATATAGCTCATCAAAGTAGCCATAGAAAAAGGTCAACGTGTTTGCTTTGCTGTCTTCACGGTAGCTTGGCTCCTGCTCGATTGGCAGCCACAGTGAAATGCGGCCTCTATTTGTGACGTGAAATCGGAGGCGAGGCGCGCCGCTCTCTATGTCCAAATTCAGCGTCAGGGTCGCCGATTCTACGACAGACTTACAGATTTCTATCACTTTATCTCCTCTTCTCAATCTTTCGCCCCGGTCTTGGCCTCCAGCGGCGCAGGCACCAAGTACAGCGAGCGCGGTGACGAGATGGCGCGCAGTAGTCACAAAAATTACTTTTCGGGTCTCATGCCGAGTTCCGTCCGTATGGGATTTGTCGTTGTTCTAACGTTGGACTCCGCGGCGGGCCCGCCGGAAGTTTGCGCAGGATCACCCTCGTTTAGCCGCTGCGCGTGCCCCATCTCATGGAGGAGCAGGCCTTCCTCGGTTTCTTTTACCGTGCTCCCGTCGTCGGCAGTGTAGTTGATCAGGTTCGTGGGATCGATGTGGACTTCGTTATCTCCGCTCTGGCTCTTGCTTGGGCGTGTCGTCACACCTCCCCCGAGCGTGGAAAGCTGGACGACTGTTCCGTCCTTCTCTGTGGCGGATTTGCCTATGAATAACCGGGTCTTCTTCGGACCTTTCTCAAGTCCTTCGATGAACGCTTTGCCTTTCGGACCAGAATTGCGGATCTTCTCAACCAATTCCTTCAGCTTCTTTTGTTCCGCGGCGTTTCCCTCGACAATGAGTGCGCAAGCGCCCGATCCGCAGGTGGTTGTAGGCGCGATTGCTGGAAGTGCACCGCTTCCTGAGCCTGGCGGGGTCGTTTTCTTCTCGGAGCTCACGTCTGCGATCCTTGGGGGTCGCTAGCGAGGACGTGCTCAAGCCAAGTCACCGCCTTTTTCTCCAGTCGATCCGCTCTAGCTGCCGCGTCGATGATCTTCTCGTCCTCTAGCGTTCGTGCAATCCACGGATAGAGCGGATCGCCGGTGCAGCCATGCCCAAACGCGAACATCAACGCCACCACAAGGGTCTGCTGCCGAACCGTGGAAAAGCCGTATTTCCGGGCCTCCGCGATCCCCTTGTGTATGAGCGCCGTGATGCCTGTTTCGCCGGTGTAGGCAACTTTCTGACGGAAAATGCGGGTCAGTTCCCGGAGGAGGTCTGCTGCCAGATTGCCTTGCGAAATCTTCAGCGGCGTTTGAGCGAGTGCTAGCAAGTCCGTCAGCGCCTGGCGCACGTTCGCTCCGCCCGGTCCAGAGACCTTGTCGATGTAGTCGAGCTGCCCTTCATGTATTTGTTGCGCCCGCTGCATTTGTTCGCCGGAGGAAAGCAGGATCTCGCGGTCGAACGGATATTGCGGATCCGTGTCAAAAGCGCTGCCGCGTAAAAACATCATCTCGATAAAGAGGCGAATGGGACCCCGATTGGTAAAACCATAGTCGTCGGCTCGGCGCAACGCGGAGCGGAGTGCCACACGGAGTTGTTCATCACCGATCACCTCACACAGCCTGGGCGAAAACGTTTTACTGTGAACCATCATCTCTTCTTCGAACCGCCGCCCGGCGTCTTGCTCGAAGACTGTCATCTGCTCGGTACGAATCAGCATATATCCGTCTTCTTTGGCGCTCCGCGCGGATGGAACAAGTTGAATGAAGCCCGCAACACGTTGTGGCGATGATATCACGCAGAGATAAGAAACTTCGATACCCGCTTCGGGAATTGAGAAATCAAGCCCGCCGATACAGGCTGATTTGCGTGACATCCCGCCGCTGCGCCTGCCACTCGGGATCGCAAGCGAGAGCACTCCAGGCTTGGTCCCGGTTGGCAAGATCGGTGAACGGAACCAGCATCGTGGTCTGGCTCTCCAGGATCGCGCGGATGCCATGCCTGGCTAAAAGCTCCGCAGGCGGCAACGAGCCTTCGTAGCGGCGCATTTCGAATATACTGCCGGGCTCAGCGGCGGCGTATCCGTGGAGAACCGCTGAGTGCGGCAAATGCTCGGCGGCAAATGCCGTTAGCCGCAATCCCGGAAATGGTTGCGCGACGAATCCTGCCGCGCCAACGATGCTAAGAAATGTTCTACGTTCCAAGTGACTGTACGCCTTCCGCTATTCTAGACCTCAATGAGACTGATGTTGCTGTGGGCTCTTGCCGAGATGACCTTCGCCGCGGACTATCGCGTTCCCGCAGGCTCGCGAACCGCTGGCGCCGATAATGCGGAGACGGTCCGGCCTGAGGGGCCGGTTGCTGATCGTCCACGGGCCGGTTCTTCTATACCGGACCGGGAACACTACTTCCTGCGATCAGTCCCGATGGATCGACGCTGGCCTCGAACTGACGGAGGGCCGAACCGGTAGACCGTGTTCCGGTTGCTGAAGATGCCGCCGCTGAATCTCTACGACGCGGCCGACGCGGACTTGAGCGATACGTTTACCGAGACTCCGGATTTTGCGGGCTACGAAGTGAAACCCGTGGCGAAGAATATTTTCGATCCGGCAAAAGCGGGAGAACCGCTTGACCCGAAGCCGTCCGTGAAGATGA
>JANXXV010000660.1 GCA_025350445.1 Bryobacteraceae bacterium
TGCCACTGTCACTAATGTCTCCGCGGGGCTCACCGTGGCGGGAACAATTCTGGGTACCGTATCCTACATGTCTCCGGAGCAGGCCGAAGGCAAGAAAATAGACGTCCGGTCGGACATCTTCAGCTTCGGCAGCATCCTTTACGAAATGCTGACCGGCAAACGGGCTTTCCATAGCGACACCATGGTCTCCACGCTCTCAGCCATCCTGCGGGATGAGCCGGAGCCGGTTGGCCCGATTGCCAACGATGCGCGCGGGGATCTGGAAGGCATTATCAGCCGTTGTCTGCGCAAAGATCCCGATCGCCGCTGGAACAGCATGAGCGATCTGCAATCGGCGCTGGAGGACCTGCGCGAGGAATCCGTTTCGGGAAGCTCACTTAATGCAAGGCTTGCGCCAAAGCGATTGCCGCCACAGATGCCGAAGACCGGATGGGTGCTGGGCGCCGGAGTGATTCTGGTTGCGGCTGTGGCGGCGTGGTTCACCTTGGGCGGGAAAGCTAACTATCCGATGGTTCCGCCCACCCCTCCTTTGGCTGCGGGGGAAAGCCCGGCGAAGAAGGTCAGCGCTTTTCCCGCGACCGCGGATGCAGCGCTCACCAATGGTCAGGTGATTGAAATGTTGAAGTCAGGCGTCGCCAAGAACATTATCGTTAGCCACATCCGGAATTCGAGAACGAACTTCGGGTTTTCGACCGAAGATCTGATCGAGCTGGGGAAACAAGGCGTCCCCGGCGAGATCATTGAGGTTATGAGAAATCCTCATGCTGCCGAGGGCGGTGGAAATGCCGCGGCGGGTGCGCTAGCGCCGGTAGCGGTTACCCCGCCGCAAGCACTTCACTCCACGTTAGCCGCCGGTCGTGAAGTGCCGTTGCTGGCCGCCTCCGATATTCCGTTCTCGGCCGCCGGAGATGGAAGCAGGATTGAATTCGTTGTAGCCGAGGACGTTAAAGCCGGTGATCGGGTAGTGATCGCCAAGGGCGCCGGCGGCTCCGGATCGCTGATCGATGCCGAAAAGCGAAAACTGTTTGGACGGGGCGGCAAGATCACCGTCCGGCTGGAATCGGTGAAGGCGGTGGATGGCCAGATGATAAAGCTGCGGCCGCTTTCAGTTACCGTACCTGCTTCGAAAGTAAAGGATGTCGCCGTTAGTAAAGATTCCGCCTTCACTGCCGTTGTCGAACAGGATACGGCCGTCAGCGTCGGCCTGTCGCAAAAGTAAACTGTTACACTGAAAGCTACCCCGCGTTCTTATACTTCTCCGCAGTTCATTTTTGAATTCTATGAAAAACGCTATCTTCGCTATTTTTCTATCGGCTCTCTTTCTCGCGCCGGAGGCGTTCGCCCAAAGCATTTCCATCGTGTCGGGAAACGGGCAGGTTGTGAAAGAGCAATTTCTGAGCGTGCCGTTGGTGGCGCAGGTGAAGGATGCAGCGGGGAATCTCTCCGCCGGTGTCAGGGTCACATGGGCGATTACGCAGGGCGCGGGAACGCTGGTGAATCCATCCGGACTAACGGATTCAAATGGGTTGGCGAGCACGCCTTTCCTGGGCACCAGTATTCAGCCGGGAAGTTCGTTCGTTCCCAATACGGTTACGGCCACATCCATGGCAGCGGGCAGCGTTAACTTTCAAATCACCACCGCGTTGGGGCAAGGCTTCGCGCTGCTGCCTCTGGTGCAACTGATCAAACCGGAGCAGTCCAGCCGTGGCCTTGCGGGTCCGGCGGGCACCGTTCTGCAGGATGCAGTGGAAATCCAGGTCACCGCGCAGAGCGGCACCCAGCAGGGCCAGCCCGTGCCCAACGTTTCTGTGCGAATCGTTAACAACACAGACCCCACAACCGCGGCCCCTGCGGCATGCAATGTCCCTGGAGGCACCATTCTGACCAATTCTGCTGGACGCGCGGCTTGCGATGTCATCGTCAAGGGCGCGCCGGGTTCATACGTGCTATTGGCGCTGGTCGGCGAATATCAATACACATCGGCTTTCAATCTGACTGTCGCCGATGCACCCGCCTGTGCATTCTCAGTCGCGTTAAGCAATACCGTGTTTGGCGGCGTGGCGTCCACCGGTACAATCAATGTCACCACGGCAGCAGGGTGCGGCTGGACGGTAAACAGCAATGCTGGGTGGATTTCCTTCGCCGCCACTTCCGGCAGCGGAACGGGAAGCGTCAACTTCAACGTCGCAGCGAACACCGCCGCAGCCAGATCGGGAACCATTCAAGTGGCCGGCCAGACCTTCATGCTGACGCAAGTGACCGGTGGCGGACCCTCCGCGCTCACCATCACCAGCCCAGCCGGGCTTCCGTCCGGCACGGTGAACACGTCTTACTCA
>JANXXV010000676.1 GCA_025350445.1 Bryobacteraceae bacterium
GCTGGAATGCGGTTTTGAGTTGGCCGGGGTAACACCCGCCGCACCCGCTGAAGACGTAAACCGCTTCTCTCACTGGCTTTCCCAAGGGTTTGCAGGCAAAATGGCATACCTAACCGACCATCGCGCCGTGCTCCGCCAGGACCCCCGAAACCTCCTCCCCTCTGCAAAATCAATCATTTGCGTCGGCAAGCTCTACAACGAAACGAATCCCAAAACAGCAGATTGTAATGTGCCTTACTCCGGCTGGGTTTCCCGTTATGCCTGGGGTAAGGACTATCACGAAGTGCTCCGTGCCGGATTGGTCCAGCTCACAAACCGCCTCCACCAAGCCGCCGGCCCCTTCGAATCAAGAATCTGCGTCGACACAGCGCCCATTCTAGAGCGATCCTACGCCAGGCTGAGCGGCTTGGGCTGGATAGGGAAAAACACATGTCTGATCAACCAACAACAGGGATCCTGGTTTTTCCTAGGCGAGTTATTAACATCTCTCGACTTCGAACCCGATCAGACGCCGGCCGCGGATCGATGCGGTACCTGCACCCGCTGCATCGACGCCTGCCCCACCGAAGCGATAGTTCCGAGCGGGGCTAACTTCACCCTCGACGCCCGCCGCTGTATCTCGTACTTCACCATCGAGCTCCGCGGTCCGGTTCCGGATGAGATGCGTTCCGGTATTGGGCGCCACGTCTTCGGTTGCGATATCTGCCAGGATGTCTGCCCCTGGAACCGCAAAGCTCCCATCACTACCGATCCCGCCTTTGCCGCGGAAAACTACGCGCCGGATCTAGCGGAACTGGCCGCCTTAACGGAAGCCGAGTTCAGCCAACGTTTCCGCCTGAGCCCCATCCGCCGCGCAAAATACTCCGGCTTCCTGCGAAATGTCGCCGTCGCCATGGGCAATTCCGGAGAGGTTCGGTTTCGTGACCCGCTGCAACGTCTAGCCGCGTCGCCGGACCTAAATGTGGCTGAGCATGCCGCTTGGGCCCTCGCCCAGCTAGAGATCAGTTGTAAAATATAGCGATCTAGAAAAATACAATAATTAAGAACAAACCATGTAGTTTAAGCACGTTACGTGCATGTTCCTTCTCCAGGCACTAGCCTAGTTGCAAATCAGTTGCCGATTTGCCTTGACACCAGCCCGAAGTTTTTCTAATCTGGACCAGAGAAGTTGCAACCTGGGCCTTAGCCAGCCCAACGGAGCGTTCCGCGGAAAGGAGCCGGCTGCTGTAGAAGGTGGCCTGCATCAACTGGTTGCCACGGATGCCAAGAAGAATCTGTTGTAAAGACGAAAAACGAAATCTTTGAACCACGAAAGCCGTGCGGCTGACTCTGCCAAGCGCCGCCGCACGGACCGTTCCGATCGACAACCGTAGGCTGACGACCGATCTCATTCTATCCCGTCAGTCCCGGCACTTTAGGAGACCTCGAAACAATGACGGGTAATTTCATGAACGACGCATACAATCCACCGTGGTGGAATCGCCGCGGCGCGCGGTCCAACTCTTTGTTGGCCGCGCTCGCTTTCTTTCTTTTGCCTACGACTTGTAGCGCCGCGGAAGCACCATTCTTCATTACCTACACTCATCAAATGGAGGAACCCGGCAACCTGGAATTCGGCACGAAGAGCGTCATCGGGAAGCCACGGGGTGGAAATCGGTTTCTGGGTACCACGGCTGAATTTGAATATGGCGTCAAGGCGTGGTGGACCAGCGAGTTGTATCTGGATGGACAAGCCACTGGTTCCCAGAGTGCCTTGTTTACTGGATATCGGTGGGAGAACCGCTTCCGCCTACTTCCAAAAGAGCATTGGATCAACCCGGTCCTGTACGTTGAATTCGAGAACATCAATGGAGCGGACAGGAGCTTGCTCGAAATCGTAAACCACGACGGCAATGACGATCTCGCACAATCAAATTCAGATACCCGGCACGAGAAGAAGCGGGAGATTGAGGCGAAGCTCATCCTTAGTAGCTACTTCCGCGGCTGGACGATCGCCGAAAATTTCATAGCCGAAAAGAACGTCAAACATAGTCCCTTTGAATTCGGCTACGCCGTGGGCGTCAGCCGCCCACTCGCATTCGCAGCCAGAGCCGAACGATGCAATTTCTGTCCTGAGAATTTTCAGTTGGGATTGGAAATGTACGGCGGCCTTGGGACGCACGAGGATTTCGGCATACGTGGGACGTCGCATTACGCTGCTCCTACCGTTTCGTGGGCGCTTGCGAACGGCACTACATTCAAAGTCTCACCGGGTTTTGGCGTGACCGGCAACAGCACCGGTTATCTGTTGCGCGTCGGCGTTTTCTATGAAGTGGCGCAATTCGGACGAGCCACACGGCACTTGTTCCGTGGAGGCAGCAAATGAACGCTCTACCAATTGTTTGCTTCCTTGTCGGCGTGGCCATGGTCGGCGCCAATGGAGCAAACCTTGTATCGAACGCACCGGCGGGTGCGGCCAAAAAACGGAATCCGTTGGAAGGGGATGAGAACGCCAAACGAGCGGGTGCCAGGTTGTACACTCGCGAGTGCGCCTCCTGCCACGGTTCCGGCCGTCAAGGGCTAGGCAACGCGCCACCCCTCAATCAGCCGGGGGTATCCGAAGCTGCGCCAGGCGCTCTGTTTTGGGTATTGAGGAATGGGTCTCTTCATCGGGGTATGCCTTCCTTTGCCCACCTGCCCGAAGCGCAACGCTGGCAGATCATCACGTTCTTGCGGACTGGAACGAAGTAGTTGAAGGATACGCTGGTGGTCCGGGGGGCGGAGCGTTCGGCCGCACGCCGTTTAATGAAATGAGCGTCGGAAGCGACCACAATCCGTGGGGCTTTACGATGTGGACCGCGAGCGGCGGCGCGAAGCCGGGGCAGTATGTGGGATCGACCGGCGAGATTGGTCTGCGTGCCCGGAAGAAGCCTGCGCACGTTCATGACATCCATGCTAAGATTCTTTGGATGTTAGTGCCCAATCACCTGAAAACGGCTTATTTGTACAACGGCCGCGCGGAACGTTCCACCGTACTGGCCGGCGAAATGTGGAAGGAAAGTTTTACTTAAAGTGAATTGCCATGAAAAACCCTATTCTTATTCTTCTCTCCGCAGCCATTCTTTCGGCTGCACCAGCAGGCTCCGGCGCCGGTAAGCAGGAAGTTCTTGCGGCCATGGACGCCTACAAGAACGCGATGGTTCAAAAGGACGGCGCGGTGTTGAAGAAGCTGCTGGCCGACGATTTGACCTACATCCACTCCACGGGCGGTTTCGAGACCAAGGCCGACGTAATCAAGGCAATCACCACCCCCACGACGATCATCGAGAAGATCGAATTTCTTCCGGACACCACAGTTCGGATCCACGGAAACACGGCCTATGTGAACGGGAAGGTCGACCTGTGGCACAGCTCGACAAATATCGTGCATATGCAGGTTCTGCACGTGTGGGAGAAGACTCCGCAGGGCTGGCAGATGGTGGCCCGGCAAGCTACTAAGCTGCCTAAGTAAGACCGGCGCACGTTAATCATTAGACTCCCGGCACCCCGGCCGTTGAGACCGCTGCGGGTATTGGGAATTTTTCTTTTAGGTGAAAACGATGCTTCTTCGGAAGGAGCTTCAGTATCCCGTGAGCTGTTTCGAGTTCACCCCTTTGCGAGATCGACCTTCAGGTGCAAGGGGCAACTCACTTCACTCGCCGCGCCCCCGCAAACGCCTTCGACCAATGCGGGTCCGGCAACTTACAGATCTGCACCACCGGCTTCAGATGCCTGGTAGCGTTGATGAATTCCCCATTACCCAGGTACATCCCGGTATGGTTCACTTTCTTATCCGCCCCGAAATACAGCAAATCGCCCGTGCGCAACGCCGCCCGCTCCATCGGCGCGCTGCCGTCCCAAGCCGGCTGCTCGCTAGCCTCGCTTGGCATGGCGATCCCGCGCTGCCGTTCCAGCATCTGCGTAAATCCCGAACAATCGAATCCAAACGCGGAAGTGCCGCCCCACAGATACGGCAGCCCGACAAATTGTTTGCTCAATTCCGCCATCGCGAGGACACTCAATTTCTCCGGATTCAACGTAGCGTCCCCAGCCAACATCCACGCCGCTTTCCCGTCCGGCAAATTCAACTGCAGCCAGTTCTCCCCGTCCACCACCGCATCGCCCGCCTCCTCCAGCCGCGCCTCAAAAGGCACCGTTACCAGCGGTTGATGCTAAGTCAGGCTGGCCTCGCGGTACAAGCTGGCGAACAGGCTGGTCAACTTCCCCGTCCATTTGTTCTCCGCATAGGGGCTCCCGGCCGCACTACCAATGCTTTGTGAATCTACCCCGTATATTCATCGGCGGTACGCACCCGCGACCAATTGTTGCTGTTCTCAATTACTGCAAGCTTGGTTCCATAGATCGCTTGGGAAACCACTTCCGCATCGGCACTGGGTCCATCATGCAAATCCGCCGTGGGGCGCAACACCACAAAGTTCGCCGCGCATAGCACTCCCGGCCGGGGAAGCAGCGCCACTGAAAGCCACGCTGAAGCTCTAAAAATTCTCATTATTGGAAAACCTTGCTATCCTAAAATGTCTCGCAGCATTGTTAGGCCGGTTACTCCTTCCAAGTCTGAAGAACCCCGGACAATCGAGTCTATGCCAGATACAGCAACAGCCGGGCAAGCGATTTTGCCGGCGCCATTTGGAAACTATTCTCTCGACAGCTCCTACGACGAGATGTTCCAAAGCGCTGGAGTTCCGCACCCGCACTATCAAGCCCTCTACGATCAGCTTCTCAGTCTGCCCGCCGACGAGTTGCGGCACCGCAAGCAAGGGGCCGACCTTTCGTTCCTTCACCAGGGAATTACCTTCACCGTCTACGGACGCGAGGAAGGCACCGAGCGGATCTTTCCGCATGACCTCCTTCCCCGTATTATCACCAGCTCGGAGTGGTCCACCATCGAGCGCGGGCTGATTCAGCGCATCACCGCGCTCAATCACTTTCTGCACGATATTTATCATGAAGGAAAGATTCTCGCTGATAATGTGGTTCCGCGCGAGGTCGTCTATAGCTGCAAGCATTTCCGCCGCCAGATGCGCGGATTGCAGGTTCCCAAGGACATCTACATCACCGTAGTCGGGTCCGACCTCATCCGTTATCCCGATGGCCGCTTTGTGGTGCTGGAAGACAACCTGCGCGTGCCCAGCGGCGTTTCCTACATGCTCACCAGCCGCCAGGTGATGAAACGCATCTTCCCCGTTTTGTTCCAGAAATGCGGCGTCCGTTCCATCGATCACTACAGCCACGCCCTGCTTACCACACTGCGGTCGCTTGCTCCGGAAGGCCGTCATGAACCGGTCATCGTGCTGCTTACGCCCGGCGTATACAACTCGGCTTATTTCGAACATGCCTACCTTGCCCGCCAGATGGGCATTGAGCTGGTGGAAGGCCGCGATCTGGTGGTTCACGACAACATCGTCTACATGCGCAACACCGCCGGTCTGCGCCGGGTGGATGTAATCTACCGCCGTATTGACGACGATTTTATAGACCCGCTGGCATTTCAAGCCGGTTCCATCTTAGGCATCGCCGGTCTCTTCAACGCCTATCGAGCCCGCAACGTTGTGCTGGCAAACGCGGTAGGCACGGGCGTTGCCGACGACAAGGCGCTCTACGCCTACGTCCCCAAAATCATCCGCTACTACCTGGGCGAAGACGCCATACTCGACAACGTGGAAACTTTCCTGATGACCGACAAAGTGCAGCGTGAACACGTCTGCGCCAACCTCGACAAATACGTGGTGAAGGCCGTCGGCGAATCCGGCGGCTACGGCATGTTGATCGGCCCCCACAGCACCTCCGATCAGCGCGATGAATTCCGCGACCGTATCACCTCGGATCCGCGCAACTATATCGCCCAACCCACCATCATGCTTTCCCGCGCTCCGTGTTTCATAGACGGACAGGTGGAACCGCGCCACGTCGATCTCCGTCCCTACGTCCTGTTCGGCGAAAAGGTCACTATCGTCCCCGGAGGACTGACGCGCGTCGCCCTCCGCCGCGGTTCTCTAGTGGTGAATTCCTCGCAGGGCGGGGGCAGTAAGGATACGTGGGTTCTCCACGACTGACGCCATATGCTATCCAGGGTCGCAGACAGCCTTTATTGGATGAGCCGCTATCTTGAACGCGCCGAACACGCGGCGCGGCTCATCGACGTACATTTGAATTTGATGCTCGACCAGTCGTCTATTTCGGGCGAACAGCGCTGGCGCCGCGTGCTGCAATGCCTTAGCACCTCGGCAATTCAAAACCCGCCTACAGATACGCAGGGCATCATGGAACTGCTGATGTTCAAACCAGGCAAGGGCCATTCCATCGTCTCCTGCATCGGCCTCGCCCGCGAAAACTCGCGCCAGGTCCGTGAACAGATCAGCTCGGAAATGTGGGAACAGCTCAACCGCCTGTTCCATGAGGTGAAGCGCCCGGAAGTAGAGCGATTCTGGGATTCCGAACCCATCGAGTTTCTGCACTCGGTCCGCGAAAAGGCGCATCTGTTCCAGGGCGTCACCGATTCCACCATGAGCCACGGCGAAGGATGGCAATTCATACAGTTGGGCCGGTTCATCGAACGCGCAGCCGCCACGGCAACGTTACTCGATGTCCACTTCTCCGCCATGCCGCAAACCTCTGAGAAAGATCCGGATCTGGACGAGTACTTGGAGTGGATCGGCCTGCTAAAAAGCTGCACCGC
>JANXXV010000711.1 GCA_025350445.1 Bryobacteraceae bacterium
AGCGCCATGATGATCGAGAAGATCATCGTTGTCGCGCCCACCACCGCCGTGCCGATCAGCACCGGCTTGGCTGTCGCCTTGAAAGTGTTGCCCGCGCCGTCGTTCTCTTCCAGGTGATGCTTGGCTTTTTCGAAATCGACATCAAAGCCGTAGTTCTTCTTCAGGTCCGCCTTAATACCCGGTAACGTTTCAATCACGCTCAGTTCATACACAGACTGCGCGTTGTCCGTCACCGGCCCGTAAGAATCTACGGCGATTGTCACAGGGCCCATGCCCAGGAATCCGAACGCCACCAGCCCGAACGCAAATACCGCCGGAGCCAGCATCATGTTGCCTACGCCCTGCGTGCTGACGCCATAACCGATGGCCATCAGCCCCATGATGGTCAAGCCCAGCCAGTACGCGCTGAAGTTGCCGGCCACCAAACCCGAAAGAATGTTGAGTGACGCGCCGCCTTCGCGCGACGACGTCACCACTTCCTTTACGTGGCTGGATTCCACTGAAGTGAACACTTTGACCAGCTCCGGAATAATCGCACCCGCCAGCGTCCCGCAAGTGATGATACTCGACAGCTTCCACCACATCGTTGGGTCGCTGCCTATATTCGGAATCATCAGATACGAAATCCCGTAAGTAGCGCAAATCGAAATGATCGACGTCAGCCATACCAGCGAAGTCAGCGGCGCCTCGTAATTCATCTTGTCGACGTTCTGATACCGCGCCTTGGCCACCGCTTCATTAATGAAGTAGGAAAGCGCGCTGGCGATAATCATCATCACGCGCATGACGAAGATCCACACCAGCAGTTCCACCTTGGTGACGTCATTATTGACTGCCAGCAAAATGAACGTGATCAGCGCCACGCCGGTGACGCCATAAGTTTCAAACCCGTCGGCCGACGGTCCTACCGAGTCGCCCGCATTGTCGCCGGTGCAATCCGCGATCACGCCCGGGTTGCGCGCGTCGTCTTCTTTAATCTTGAATACGATCTTCATCAGATCAGCGCCGATATCCGCGATCTTGGTGAAGATGCCGCCCGCTACGCGTAACACCGCTGCGCCCAGCGATTCCCCGATCGCGAATCCGATGAAGCAAGGGCCCGCGTAATCCCCCGGAATGAACAACAGGATGCACAGCATGATAAACAACTCGACGCTGATCAGCATCATGCCGATGCTCATCCCCGCTTGCAACGGAATCGCGTAACACGGGAACGGTTTCCCTCGCAAACTGGCGAACGCCGTGCGTGAGTTAGCGAAGGTATTGACGCGAATCCCGAACCATGCCACCCCGTAACTTCCCGCGATCCCGACCAGACTGAACGCCAGAATGATGGCGACCTTGAATGCCTCCATCGATTGGAGGAAGCCGAAATAAAAAGCAATAATCACCCCAATGAAAATCTCCAGGACTAAGAGGAACTTGCCCTGGGTGATCAGATACGTCTTGCAAGTCTCATAAATCAGCTCGGAGATTTCGAGCATAGAGGCATGCACCGGCAACTTCCGCAGATGCGTGTACATCGCCATGCCGAAAACCAAGCCTAATACCGCTACGCCCAATCCGACCATCAGGAGTGTCGGCCCGCTCACGCCGTTCAGGAACACAGCTTGGCTCAAATCAGGGAGCCGCAGTTCCGCTTCGCCGCCTTGAGCCAGAAGGGGAGATGAGCCGGCCAGCGCCATCGCTGCCAATATCGAAAAAAACGCTGCTCGCCTACCGACGGCAGACAACGGGGTCAGTCGCATCTAGAAATAATCCTCCAATTGGGAGCGTGAAAAGAATTTGAGCGGCCGCAAAGGTGGCTTTGGACTACTTTTGCCAAGATAGCGCACTTAGCGCCCTATTTGCAATAGTTTGCTGGCAAAAAATCAACTGCAAAATGGCGAAAGTACCAGATTTACAACACTTCCAGCGCCAGGCATTTCAGATACATCGTCTCAGGAACCGTCAACAGAATGGGATGATCGGAAGCCTGCGTCCGCCGCTCCAGCACCCGCAGATTCTTGCCCGCATCGAGCGCCGCCTGGGCAATCACTTCGTAGAACGCCCCTTCGCTCATGTGATGCGAGCAGGAACACGTCACCAGCACGCCGCCCGGCTCCAGCAGCCGTAATGCCCGGAGGTTGATCTCTTTATATCCCCGCGCCGCATCCTCCACGGCTCGGCGTGATTTCGCGAAGGCCGGAGGATCCAACACCACCATGGAGTACTTGCCTGCTATGCCGGACAAATACTCGAAAACGTCGGCTTGGCGAAAGTGGATGTTGTCGATACCGTTGGCACGAGCATTGACTTCCGCTATTGCCAGGGCGCTAGCTGAAGAATCCACGGCTTCGACAGACTGGGCCCGGGCGGCCGCGTGGAGCGCGAATCCGCCGCTCGAAGTAAAGCAGTCGAGCACCCGTCCGCTCGCCCACCGCCCGGCCGCCACGTAGTTTTCGCGCTGATCCAGATACACGCCGGTCTTTTGGCCGCGCAATAGGTCAGCTTCGAGCTTTAAGCCGTTCATCAGGACCTGCACTCGTTCCGGAATTTCCCCGGCCAGCCTGACCACTTCGAGCGGGAGACCCTCCAGCTTGCGGATGCTGGCATCGTTGCGGGCTAGAATTCCGGCGGGCGCCAACAACTCCTGAATACACTCGGCGATCAAATCACGGGCGCGATCCATCCCCTGATTCAGGGTCTGCAGCGTAACGTATGGCCCATAACGGTCGACGATAAGACCGGGCAAACGGTCGGCCTCGGAAAACACCAGCCGGTAGGCATCCGAATTCTGCACCACGCGCTCGCGGTGGGCCAAGGCCGCGGCCAGGCGCTCGCGGAAGAAGCCGCGGTCCACGGTTTCCGGTTTATCCGAGAGCAATCGCAGTGTAATCTGCGAAGTCGCGCTGTAATGCGCCACGCCCAGAAGGCTGTTTCGAGGATCCACCACCCGCACGGCATCGCCAGGCGCGGCATCGCCCCTGTCCACTACATCGCTCGAAAAAATCCAGGGATGGCCGCTGGCAACCCGGTCTGCCGCTTTGCGGTTTACGCGTACAGTGGTCAAGCCCTCAGTTTACAGAGTGCCGGCAGCTTATAACGAGACCAGACCCGAATGCCGCATCTGCTGGAGGCGCGCGATGCGCTCTTCGGTCGACGGGTGCGTGGAAAACATGCGAAACAGTCCGCCGCGAAACGGATTCAAGATAAACATGTGCGCCGTCGCGGGCGAGGCATCCTCCATGGGCACGCGTTGCACCCCCGTTTCGAGCTTGCCCAGCGCGGAAATCAGTCCATCCGGCGATCCTATATATTTCGCGGAAGCCGCGTCGGCGTCGAACTCACGCGTCCGCGAAATGGCCATCTGAATCAACATCGCCGCGATGGGAGCCAGAATCATCATCAGGACTCCGCCCGCCGCGCTGCCGCGATCTTCCCTGTCGTCGCGCGAGCCGCCAAAAAAGAACGCCATTCGCGACAGGAACGTAATGGCCGACGCAATGGTAGCCGCCACCGAGCTGATCAGGATGTCGCGATGCAGAACGTGGCCCAACTCGTGCGCCAGTACGCCTTCCAACTCGCGGTCGCTCATCAAGCGCAGAATCCCCTCGGTTACCGCCACCGACGCGTGCTGCGGGTTCCGGCCGGTCGCGAAAGCGTTCGGGGAGTCCTCCGGAATCAACCACAGTTTGGGCATCGGCAAACCCATCTTCTGTGTCAGTCTTTGGACGATCGGCGCCAGCCGGCCGTAGATTTCAGGCGCTTCTTCGGGCGTTACCGACTGCGCCGAGTACGACATCAACGCAATCTTGTCCGAAAAGAAATAACTGAAGAAGTTCATGCCAATGGCCAGCATGAGACCATACTCCAGGCCTCGGGCGCCGCCCAAGGCCTCGCCTCCGAACAGCAGAATCCCGCTCAGCAGACCTAGCAACAGTACTGTTTTCAGGGAATTCATAGTTTACTCTCTCATCTATATAGACGAGAAACGCACAAATTAGGTTCGGAAAACCGCAGTGCTAGTGGCCGATCCACGCCGCCCGCATCGCGGCCCGGTCGAGTTCCGCTCCCCGCAGGTATACCTTCGATATCCGCCTGGTGTTATTGATGTTATCCAGCGGGTTCGCATCCAACACCAGAAAATCTGCGCTTTTTCCGGCGGCGATGGAGCCGAGTTGATCGATGCGGACCACCTCCGCGGCGTTTTTGGTGGCGGCGGTGATGACTTGGGCGGGCGTCAAGCCGGCAGCTACTAGGTCCGTCAACTCCTGGTGTACCGTCCAGCCAACCGAGGTTCCCGAGTCGGTTCCGAGGACAATCCGCACACCCGCCGCATTGAGCTTCGCCGTATTGCGCGCCTGCAAGTCATAAAACGCGCGCGCCTTCTTCACCGCCTCGGGACTTCTCTTGGCGAGTTCGTCGCGCTCCCGCTGGACCTCCTCCGCAGGCACGGTCTCGCCCATTAGCTTGAAATCTTCCGCAGTGGTTTCCCGCTCCGGCAGATTAGGGGTAACAAACACATTCGGGCGAGCCTTGATCAGCTTCATGAACTCGTCGTCTACATCCTGGTCCCGCACTACGTGCATGAAACCGTCGACTCCCGATCGCAGCAATTCCTTGGCATCCGCGAGATAGAAGACATGAACCACGGCGCGGAGATTGTTCTTATGGGCCTCATCGATGATGGCTTTATAAATCGCCGGTGGAAGCTTCGGCACGGTTCCATTGCGATCGTCCACCCAGAACTTCACCAAGTCGACCTTCTTGGCGGCTAGCTCCTGAACAGCTTTTCTGGCTTCCGCTTCCGTCGTCACTCCATACGCGATGGGCTTCCAGTATTCGGCGCCCGGGCCAGCGTTGGGCAATGCCATGCCTCGACCCGCGGTGCGTAAGAGCGCTGCATTAGGCACCGGCGAAGCCCGCAATTCGAAGGCCGCGTCTCCCGCATCGGTACCCATATTCTGGGTGGCCGCGACGCCGTAGTAGGCTATACGCCGCAAGTGGTCGATAAGATTCTCCTTCGAGTACGTATCGCTTCCGACGCGATTCGTCTTGATGACTGCCCACCCCAGATGGGTATGCGCATCAATCAGTGCGGGCATGACGGTCTTGCCGGTAAGGTCCACCCTACCGGCGCCCGCAGGCGGCTGCAGCTCACCCTTCTTGCCGACCCGAGTAAAGCGGTTGTTCTCTACCAAGAACGCCGAGTTCTCAATGGCCGCGCTGCCGTCGCCTACGATGAGCCGGGCGCCTTCAAAGAGGACCGTGCCTCCCGCCGGCTGCGCATGGAGCGTGCAACCGATAGACATCAATAGCGGAACAATTAAGAGTCTGTGCATGGGTCCCCCAGGTAGCTGTCAAATAACCGATAGGTGTCGATCGATTGAGCCTACCACTTTTTGGCCTTCACCAATAATTCATTTGCATGCATCGCCTGGATTGCTTATCCTTGGATAAAATACCGGCCTTCGCGGGAAATCAAACCCCGGGGATTGAAGGGGTCCATTTGGATTGGCCAGGCGTCTACGTCTGATTGTCGGCCTCAACGAAATCAAGAGGAGGATTTAACGTGACTAAAAGTGTTTTGGTTTTTGCGCTGGCAGTAAGCCTCGCTACCAGCACGTTTGCGCAATCCGGCGCCGGCCTGGGCAGCATTTCGGGGATAGTCCAGGACGCCTCGGGCTCCGCTGTTCCGAACGCTACCGTGGTCGTTAGCAATGACGCGAAGGGGATCCGCAGGAACCTCGAAACCACCAGCGGAGGCCAATTCACGGCACCGGCGTTGATTCCGGACACGGGCTACAAAGTAACGGTTTCCAAGGCGGGGTTCGCCAACTATGAGGCCACCAACATCGCCCTCGCAGTGGGACAGAACGCGGTCCTTCACATTCCGCTGGAAGTGGCAGCCACCGCCACTACCGTTGACGTGACCGCCACCGCTGCGGTGGTTGAAGACACCAAAACCGACGTTTCCCAAGTGATCGGGCAACGCCAGATTTTGGATCTCCCTATCAACGGACGCCGGGTGGACCAATTTGTGCTGATGGCACCAACGGTAGCCCCCGATGGCGCCTTCGGTCTGCTCAGTTTCCGCGGCATCGCCGGACACAACAGTTTTCTGACCGATGGCAACGATACCACCAACACGTACTTTAACGAGAACGCCGGCCGTACCCGCATCAGCAGCCCGATCTCGCAGGACGCGGTACAGGAATTTCAGGTGATCTCGAATAACTTCGCCGCCGAATATGGCAACGCCATGGGCGGTGTGGTTAATACCATCACCAAGAGCGGCTCTAACGATCTTCATGGCACCGCCTACTGGTTTTTCCGCAATCGCACCCTGAATGCCCGGGATCGCTATGCCAGCTTTAATCCGCAAGATAAGCGCAATCAGTTTGGCGCCAGCCTGGGCGGCACCATCAAGAAAGATAAGCTGTTCTACTTCTTCAATTACGAAGGCACACGGCGCGATTTTCCGGCCATCGCATCGGTGACCACCTCGAATCTGTTCAATGCTTCCGGGCAATTGGTGTCGACCTGCGGCGCTCCAGCTACCCCGGCGCAGTGCCAAACTGCCATCCAGATGTTAACCACGCGCAACTTCGGCACGGTTTCGCGCACCGTTACCCAAGACTTGGGCTTTGGCCGCATCGACTATCGTTTGAGCGATAAAAACAGCTTGAGCTTTAGCCTGAGTATGCTGCGCTGGGTCTCGCCGCATGGAATCCAAGCTACCGGAATCGTGTTTAATACCGGAAATGCTATCGGAGGAAACGCGGATTCTACTGTGCGCAATGCCTATGGCCGCGCGCAGCTCACCACGATCATCAGCCCCACGATGTTGAATGAAGCCCGCTTCGGCTGGTTTAAGGACCGCTTGTTCGATAACGCCAGCGCCGATTTTCTGTATCCCGGCCTGGGCTTGGCTGATCTCACGGTAAACAGCACAGCCAATCTTGGCCTCCCTCAGCAATACCCGCGCTTGAATCCCAGCGAGACACGTTTTGAATATGCCGACAATCTGAGCTGGACCAAAGGGTCGCACACCATGAAATTCGGGGCGGATATCGCGCATACGGAAGATTATCAGAAACAACTTTTGGGCGGATTCGGCTCCTATAACTATGCCACGCTGGGCGCCTTTGCGGCCGATTTTAGCGGCAACACTACCGGCGCCAAGAATTGGTTCAGTTACTTCCAGCGCTTTGGCAACCCGGTGGTGGACACGAATTTGGTCACCTATGGCTTTTACGCACAGGATCAATACCGCATTAATCCGCGTCTCCTGGTCAACTACGGCGTGCGATATGAATATACCTCGATACCGCAGCCGACAGTGTTCAATCCGGATTATCCGCAGACCGGCGTGATCCCGTCCCCCAAGAATAACTGGGCCCCGCGCGTCGGCCTCTCTTATGGGCTGACCAAGGACCAGAAGACACTGCTCAGAGCCGGCTACGGTATCTTTTATGCCCGATATCAAGCTGGTTTGATCAATACCTTTTTTGTAAGCAACAATTTGTATCAGAAAGCGATCACCTACCAGGCGAACACCCCCGCGCAGCTTGCCGCGGGACCGGTCTACCCGAATTTCCTGCCGAACACTTCTTTCAATCCGCCGCCGGGAACAGTGGATCTGACCGTTGCAGACAAGAATTTAAGGACCCCCTACACCCATCAGGCAAATATTGGGATTGAGCGGCAAATTAATGCAACCATCAACCTCAATGTGTCCTATGTATGGAGCCGTGGGGTTCGTCTATACGGCGTGCGCGACCTCAACATCGGACCCTTAGGTCCGCCCATAACCTACACCATTCTCGATAAGGCGGGCAATGTCGCAGGCACCTATTCGACGCCGACCTATATAACTCCGCGGCCGGATCCGCGATACCGCCGCGTCAATCAAGTTGAGAATCCCGGGTTGAGTTACTACGACGGGCTGGTGATTCAGGTCAATAAACGCTTCTCCCACGGTTTCCTGGCGCAGGCCGCCTACACCTGGTCCCATGCCATAGATCTGAATCAGAGCAACGCCAGCAATAACATTTTCTTCAGCTCCGGGCCTACCAGCTACGCCAACGGGGACTTCGCCTCGGAAAAGGGCTCGGCCCCCAATGACGTGCGCCACCGGGCGGGGATCAGCATCGTCTGGAGTCCGACGCTCACGAAAGGCAACGGCGTGGTGGCCCGTTATTTCTTAAACAACTGGCAGTTAAGTCAGGTCACTACCTTGCAGTCATCGCAGCCGGTGGATTCCACGGTGAATGCGAGCGGCACTCAATTCCCGAATGAGTTGGTTACGGGATCGCTCAACGGATGCGGCTGCGGGTTTAGCCGTGTGCCTTTCCAGGCGGTTGACAACCTGGATCTGGACCGGATTTACAAGGTGGACGCCAGGATCGCCAAAAAACTGCCCTTTACGGAACGAGTGACCGGCTATCTTCAGTTTGAAGCCTTCAACGTATTCAACACGCCTTATGACACGAGCCGTCGTACGGCCGAATACAATCTTACCAACGCCACTCGCACGCTTAGTTACATCGGTTCCTACGGCACTGGCAGCTCGACCGCTTCCAGTCCGGACGGAACCAACGCACGCCGGGCGCAGGTCAGTTTGCGCGTGACATTCTAAATTCGCCTGGTCAATCCAGGTTTGTGATGATATAAGCAGGTGTTCCGGCGTATCCTCACGCTTGCCTTGCTGTCTGTCTCCGTCAACGCGGCGGATTGGGTCGAATACCGCTCAGGGCCGTTCCATGTTTTCAGCGACGCGGGCGACCGCGCGGCCCGGGAGCGGCTCACTCAGTTGGAGCAGATCCGCTACGTGCTGGGAGCACTACTCGGCAAGGGCGAACTCAACACCATCTGGCCGATCGAGCTGGTGCTCTTCGCTAATCAGAAGGAATACGGCCCGCATGCTCTTCCGCAGCCGCTGACCGATGGCGGCTCGGCGACGCTAGCGGCCTGGCCGGCAGACACCGCTCTTCCGCGAGACCTGCTACGCGCGCTCACGCGGCGCCTGATCGAGGACAACGCCGGCCGCATGCCCGATGAACTTGAAAATGGCATCTGCGACCTCTTCTCGACGGTTGAAGTCAATGCGACCCGTGTGAAACTAGGCGCGCCTCTTCCTGCAGGAGAGCTTATGGGCGAACGCCTGCGAGGATGGGCGAAGGTGCAAATGCTCGCTACCCAGCCGGAATATAGCGGCAAACTACGGACCTATCTCAACAACATGCAGAACGCCGGTGAAGAAGACCAAGCCGCGCGCAATGCCTTCGACACCACCGCCGCCAAACTGGCCGCGCAAGCCGCCGCGTATCTGAAAGCCGCAAAGTTTGAGGCTGCGCCAGTGAGTGGTAAGGCGCTGAATCCCAATCGCGATTTCATTGAGAAGAACCTGGACCGCGCGGCTGTCGATGCCCTGCTGGCCGAATTGACTGCCGGTGGAAAAAGCTTCCCTCCGGATAGCCCGCGCGGTTTGCTGGCGAAGAATACCATGCCGGCGCTCGAACTCGCGATTCGCGCGAATCCCAAGTGGGCCGAGCCGCAATTTAAGATGGCGGCTCTCGAAACCGATCCGGCGCGCAAGATCGCCCGGCTGAAGCTGGCCGCATCGCTCGCTCCGCGCAACGCGATCTACTGGCAGACGCTCGCCACATCGCAGGCCGCTGCCAACCTGTTTGCGGACGCCGAGAAATCCTGGACCGCCGCGGAGCGCGCTGCCGGTAGCTCTGCGGAACGGGCGCAAATTCATCAAGCGAAAATCAGCCTGCAGGAAGGCCGAGCTGAATTCGAGGTTTCCGAAAAGCGTCGCCAGCGAGAAGAAGAAGCCCGCGACCTGCAACGCGTGAAAGATTCCGCTGCCGCCGAGATCCGCGCCGTGGAGCAAGCCGCCAATCAGCGCATGGCCGCCGGTGCGGGAAGTGTCCAGGGGGCCGTGCCCTGGTTCGGCGATCCCAATGGTCAAAAAGTTTCGGGTACGCTCACCCGCGTCGATTGCCTGAAAGGACCGTTGCGGTTAACCATTCAGCAAGCCGGCTTTCCCATCCGTCTGCTGATCCGCAATCCTAAGCAGCTTACGGTGGCAGCCGACTCCGGCCAAGCCGACTTCGCCTGCGGCGTACAAAAACCCGCGCGCAAAATCGAAGTCCAGCACGATGGAAAAGCCGACGCCAAGCTGGACACTTTGGGCGATATTCAAGTAGTCAAATTTCCTTAATGGCGAGTTGGCTGCGGTGGATCGTCCTCGGCGTTTTCGTTTTTTCCACGGCGCTGAATTATCTCGATCGGCTGCTGGTAGCCGCCCTCGCACCGACGCTCAAGAGCGAGTTTCACCTCTCTAACGCCCAATACGGCGGCATCATTTCGGTGTTCTCGCTGGTCTACGCGGTGACCGCGCCGGTGGCGGGCTGGTTCATCGATCGCGTTGGTCTGAATGCAGGCATCACGGTGTCGATGGCGGTGTGGTCACTGGCGGGTATTGCGACGGGCGTGACCCGGTCCTTTGCCGGATTGGTGGCTTCCCGCGCGGTATTGGGAATCGGCGAATCCGCGGGCATCCCCTGCGCCGGCAAAGCCAACGCAGCGTATCTGCAGCCCCGTGAGCTGGCTTTCGGTACCGCGTTAAATCAAGTCGGCATAACGATGGGCAGTATCGCCGCGCCGCTAATGGTTGCGGCAATGGCCCCGATTTACGGCTGTCGCAGCGTGTTCATCGTATGCGGAGCCTTGGGATTCGTTGGGATTCCGATATGGTGGGCCACTGCGAAGTGGCTTCCAGCACCCTCGAGCGAACCCGGCGCACCCCCTGGCGGCGTCGCGAAAATCCTGCGGGACCGCCGCATGTGGGGCCTGGCGGCCGCGAACGCATTGGTGATGACGGTCTACACCCTCTGGACCAACTGGACCACCCTTTATTTCGTGGAGCAACATCATTTGAGTGAGGTCCAGGCCAATGAACAGTTCGCCTGGATTGCTCCAGTCTTCGCCACGCTAGGGGGCTTTGCAGGCGGTTGGCTGGCATTCCGCTCCATCGGTCGGCGGCCGGACGCATTGCGCGCGCGGCTGCGCATATGCTCGATTGCGGCCGCTATACTGCTACTGACGGCAGCGGTGCCTCTGATGCCTTCACCCGGGTTGGCCGCGGCTTTGATCAGCTTCAGCTTCTTCTGGTGCTTGGCCATCTCGACCAATATCTACGCCATGCCCATCGACCTTTTCGGCGCCCGCCACGCAGCCTTCGGGGTATCCATTTTGACATCGTCTTACGGCTTGATGCAGACGGTGCTTTCGCCGCTCATCGGCTCGCTGGTCGACCATTTCGGATTCTCAGTGGTATGCATTTCCTTATCGGTGATGCCGCTCGCGGGCATCACTCTTCTGCGGGCTGCGACACGATGACAGTTCGGCCCGCAACCACCGAAGATCTGGCCGCCATCGCCGCAATCCAGTCCCGCTCTCCCGAAGCATCGCAGTGGGACCCGCCCAGTTATCTGATCCACGACTGTATGGTCGCTCAGGAAACTCGAGTACTCGGCTTTTTAGTCGCCAGGCGAACCGCACCCGATGAGCGGGAAATTCTTAACGTTGCAGTGGACCCAGGCGAGCGGCGAAAAGGGGTGGCGCGCGCACTCCTAGAAGCGGAACTGAGGCGGCGGAAAAATCACTGGTTTTTGGAGGTTCGCGAGTCCAACTCTTGTGCCATCAAGCTTTACCAAAGCGTGGGTTTCCGGGTCGTCTCCCGGCGGGAAGCGTACTATACAAATCCACCCGAGCCGGCTATTGTCATGAAGTTTGATTCATGATATTGTCATGGTGCGCTAAGGCACTTTAACCCTAATTAGGAGGGCGTTTAATGGAGCAGGCACAAACAGAATTGAAAGCGCATCTGATGGCGACCAGCGAAGAATTCCGCCAGTTGGCCGCCCGGCACGCCGAGTATGATGGGCTGCTGGATGCTATTGAGGCGAAACCTCATGTGACCCCGGAAGACGAGGTCGAAGAGCATCGCATCAAGAAGCTGAAACTCCGCGTAAAGGACCAGATGAATGAAATCATGGCCCGTTATAAAGCGGAGAAGGTCGCCTGAGTCATCAGGTACGCTGATTTTGACGAGGGCCGGGCCGAAAGGTCCGGCCTTTCGTGTTTACCGCGGGCGTTATAATAGGGCCACATGGACGAAAAAGAACGCTCCCGCGCCTTGAGCGCCACCCTTAGCCAGATCGAAAAACAGTTCGGAAAAGGCTCGGTGATCCGCTTGGGAGGACAACCGGTGCAAGCCGTCCCTTCCATCTCCACCGGATCGATTTCGGTCGACTTCGCGCTAGGTATTGGCGGGTTCCCACGGGGCCGCATCTCGGAAATCTTCGGTCCGGAATCGTCCGGCAAGACCACCATAGCGCTGCAAGTGGTGGCGGAGGCGCAGAAGGTCGGCGGCATGGCCGCCTATATCGACGTCGAACACGCGCTTGATCCCGCATACGCGCGCAAGCTGGGTGTGGACGTGGATAATCTGCTGGTTTCGCAGCCGGATTACGGCGAGCAGGCGCTCGAAATCACCAATGCGCTGATAACGTCCGGCTCGATCGACGTTTTGGTTGTCGATTCAGTTGCGGCGCTGGTACCCAAAGCCGAGCTGGACGGCGAAATGGGCGATAGCTTCATGGGTGTACACGCGCGGCTGATGTCGCAGGCGATGCGAAAACTGACCGGCATCGTGTCGAAGTCGAACACTTGCTTAATCTTCATCAATCAGATCCGGGAGAAGATCGGCGTGATGTTCGGCAACCCGGAAACCACTACCGGCGGGCGCGCGCTTAAGTTTTACTCGAGTATTCGCGCAGACATCCGCCGCATCGCGGCCATTAAAGACGGCGACGTGGTGACGGGCAATCGCACTAAGGTAAAGATCGTGAAGAACAAAATGGCGCCGCCCTTCCGTGAAGCCGAGTTCGACATTATTTACGGCGAGGGCATCTCTAAGGAAGGCGATCTGATCGACTTGGGAGTGGCGCAGAATCTGGTCGAGAAAAGTGGCGCATGGTACAGCTACAAGGGCGAGCGCATCGGTCAGGGTCGCGAGAACGCGCGGCAGTTTCTGAAGGACAATCCCGACGTGTTCAAGAAACTCGACGTGGAGCTGCGCAAAGCCGTAGGCCTGACGCGCGCCGAAGCAGCAGCGGTTGTTCCGCAGCCGGCGGCAGTGCCCGCTCCGGCCGCAGCGGCAGGCCGAGCAAGATAACGCCGCTATTTTTCGATCACGAAATCGCCCACGAACAGCGCGTCAATGCCGGATGAATAGAAGCTCCGCACGGCATCGCGTGGCGTCGAAACCAGTGGATCGCCAAACAAATTGAAGCTGGTATTGTAGAGCACCGGCAGTCCGGTCGCTTTGCCGGCTGCATGCAACAGGCGATGATAGAGCGGATTGTCGGTTTCTTCGACCACATGCACGCGCACAATATCCTCGCCCAGGATCGCGGACGCGAAGGTCTGGCGATGCTGCGGTCTCACGCGGCCTACCGTCGCTAGATTACGCGCATTAGGGCCGGCGTCGAAGTATTCGGCCGCGAGCTCCGCCGGTACCGAAGCCGCAAATTTGCGAAACGGCTCGCGATGCTTGATGAAGACGTTGAGGTTTTCCGTAGAATACGGATCGAGCGGCGACGCCAGAATGCTGCGGTTGCCGAGAGCGCGGGGGCCAAACTCCATGCGTCCCTGCATCCAGGCGACAATCTTGCGCTCTCCCAGCATGCGCACCGCCTTCGCCAGCACATCTTCAGTCGAGCGCAGATACTGGAACCGCAGCTTGCAATTTTCCAGAACCTTTTTGATTTCTTCCCGGCCATAGCTGGGGCCGAGCAGTAATGAAATCGAGCCTACGCGCTGCGTGTGCCCCTGGCGCTGATGCCACACGTGTAGCGCTCCGCCGAGGGCAGTGCCGGAGTTACCCGCGGCAGGCTGTACGAAAACATTCTTCCAGCGCCCGCTGCGTTCCAGGGATTCGACCAACAGGGCGTTGAAGAACAACCCGCCGGCGAGGCACAGATTCTCGCCTTCGCCCGCCATGGCCGCAACCGTATCTTCCACCGCGCGCTGCAGCCCCTGAGCTATGGATGGAGTCAGTGCCGCAGGAATCGCAGCCCCGTCGTCCAGTCCCAGACGCTCGAAGAATTTGGCGCTGAAGCCGCCGCTCGCACTGCGATGGCCGTCGAAGAAAGAAGCATCCAGACGGCCGGTAGGCGCTGCGATTTCGTGGAACAGCCTATCAAAGCGGTGGTCGCCCGATGCGGAAAGCCACTGCACTTTGTGTTCGTCGGCACCCGCGTGGAATCCTAGAAGTTCGGTCACCGCGCTATACAGCCAGGCGAGCGAATCCGGATACTGCCATTCTTTTTCGAGCTGCAGTTGATTGCCCTGCGCCTGCCAGCGCGCTCCGCAGCAGAAATCGCCGGTGTGGTCTAGCGTGAGGACGGTGGCTTGTTCGAACGGCGACGCGAAAAACGCGGATGCGGCGTGGGCTAAGTGATGTTCCACCACGGCGACTTCCGCCTTCGGAAACAATTCTCGTAGCGAGAAGTGCAAGGACGGGTCGACCGGGCGCACTACGGCCACGCAATCGACGGCATCGCGGCTCACACCGGTCAGGCGCAGGCACTCGGCCACCGCCGCCTCTGGTACGCCCCCGCGCGCTCCACGGCTGAGCTTGGATTCTTCAATAGCGGCTTCAATCGCGCCGTCTTTCAAAACCGCGCAGGCACCGCCGCTTTCTAAACCGCCCAATCCGAGAATAATCATGAGGCTATTTCGGTTTCTTCCCCGGTGTCTTATTCTCGATCTTGGCCCACGCGTCTTTGAGGGTGACCGTGCGGTTGAAAACCAGATTGAGCGGGGTGGATTCCCGGTCCACGCAAAAGTACCCAAGCCGTTCGAATTGGTAACGCGTGCCTAGAGGCGAATTCGCAACGCTCGGCTCCAGCTTCGCTCCGGTCAGTATCTCTGCAGACCTGGGGTTCAAATTATCCGTGAATTCGTGGCCTTCCTCGACATCATCGGGGTCTTCTTTGGTAAACAGCGTTTCGTATAGGCGGACTTCAGCGTTTAAGGCGTGATCCGCCGACACCCAATGGATGGTCGATTTCACCTTGCGCCCGTCGGGAGCATTCCCCCCGCGTGTTTCCGGATCGTAAGTGCAGTGAACTTCCACCACTTCGCCTTTCGGGTTCTTGGTCACGCTGGTACAGGTGATGAAGTAGCCGTAACGCAGCCGGACCTCGCGTCCTGGCGACAGCCGGTAAAACTGTTTGGGCGGATCTTCGCGGAAATCGTCTTGCTCAATGTAGAGAACCTTTGAAAACGGCACGTTTCGCGCGCCGTCGCCGGGATCTTCCGGATTGTTGATGGCCTCCATTTCTTCGACCAAACCGTCCGAGTAATTATCGATCACGACCCGCAATGGATGGAGCACTCCCATGACGCGCAGCGCACGCCGGTTCAGATCCTCACGGACGCAGTATTCAAGCAGCGAAAGTTCGGTAATCCCGTTGGTCTTCGAAACACCCAGGCGGCTGCAAAAATTCCGCAACGCTTCGGGAGTATAGCCGCGGCGCCGCATGCCCGAAATGGTCGGCATGCGCGGATCGTCCCAGCCATTCACATACTTTTCCTGCACCAGCTTCAGCAGCTTGCGCTTGCTCATCATGGTGTAGGTGAGGTTCAAGCGGTCGAACTCAATCTGTTGCGGATGATGGATGCCCAGTTGTTCGACGAACCAGTCATAGAGCGGCCGGTGATCTTCAAACTCCAGCGTGCAAATGGAATGCGTAATGCCTTCGATCGAATCCGACTGGCCGTGGGCATAGTCGTACATGGGGTAAATGCACCATTTGTCGCCGGTTCGGTGGTGGTCGGTATGGAGAATGCGGTACATGATGGGGTCGCGCATCAGCATGTTGGGGTGAGCCATATCTACCTTAGCCCTCAGCACTTTTGAACCATCGGGAAATTCACCGTTCTTCATCCGGGTAAACAGGTCCAGGTTTTCAGCAACCGTACGACTGCGATAGGGACTTTCTTTCCCTGCTTTTGTAACTGTACCGCGGTATTCACTGATTTCCTCTGCTGTTAACTCATCCACATACGCCTTCCCTTCTTTCACCATTTTCACAGCCCATTCATACAGCTGGTCAAAATAATCGGAGGCATAAAAGAGGCGGTCACCCCAGTCGAAACCAAGCCAGTGCACATCTTCCTGTATGCTGTCAACATACTCTGTATCCTCCTTGGTTGGATTGGTATCATCGAAGCGGAGGTTTGCAAGCCCTTTGTATTTGGCTGCCGTGCCAAAATTCAGGCAGATGGATTTTGCATGGCCGATATGCAGGTAGCCGTTGGGTTCCGGCGGAAACCGGGTATGAACACGGCTGTTATTTTTGTTGTTGCGGATGTCATCTTCAACGATCTGGTGAATAAAATTCACCGGGGTTTTTGGTTCGTCGGCGGGATTTGCTTTTTCGTCACTCATATAATCTCAGGCTTGATGAAAGATAGCTGACTGATTTTCCTTATTTGTGTGCAAAAATACAAGGTTTCAGGGAAAGACCTGTTTAAAATAAGTTGAATCCCGGGGATCTGGTGGAAATTGTGGCTAAATGCATCATGAGAGGCCTTTCGCTGGATAAGAGGGGGCGACAAGGAGAGGGGGCGACAAGGAGAGGGGGCGAGATAGCGACTGGGCGAAAAGCGACTGGGTGAAGAGCGGCTGGAAGAGGAGTGACTGGGAGAAGAGCGACTGTGCTAAAGTCAGGCTGTCTGAATTTTTTAAAATGATCCAGGTTCTTAGGTACTCATTTTCGGCTAATAAAATTGGCTGACTAAGGGGTTTATAAAAACCAGAGTTCCTTGAACAAGAAAGCTTGAAGTTTAAATTAGTTAACCACCCGAAAGTGAAGGTTTATATCGATTCATTTTATTAAAAAGAATGTAATTTTGCGGGCTAAGATTCAGGCTCATGGGATTGATCCAGATTGAAGGCATGGAGTTTTTTGCCTATCATGGTTGTTTTAAGGAAGAACGCGTTATCGGTACCCGGTTTATGGTTGATATCAGTATCGAAACAGATACAACCGAAGCCGAAGAAACCGACAACCTGAAGAAAACCGTGAATTACCAAGCCATATATAAGCTCATAAAGGATGAAATGATGATAAAATCACACCTTTTGGAGCATGTTGGAAAAAGGATTATTAATGCAGTATATGCGCATCATCCGGAGGCTGTGCAAGTGAAGGTTAAAGTGATGAAACTCAACCCGGCACTTTCGGAAGGCGGAAAGGTAAGGCAGGTAAGCGTTACGTTAGAAAGATAATCATTTCGGATCTCGGATTGCCGATTTCGGATTGCGGATCTAGAACAATCGGGGTATTTACCTGTTTGTCCGAGTTCGTTTTCTGACTTATAGCACTAGATTTTTACTTTCGGACTTCTTACTCCCTTCTCCTTACTCCTTACTCTCATTCTGATCCTTTTGTCTTTTTACTTT
>JANXXV010000772.1 GCA_025350445.1 Bryobacteraceae bacterium
CTGCCGAGGGCAGGTCTTGCGCGTGGCAGGAGTTGCAGCCGCCGATGCGAATGAAGTTGTGGCTCTGCTTTTCGAGAAGCGCCAGCGCGGGTTTCACGGCGTCGGCAATGGACCGTTCCCGTCCGCTGCCTTCCGGAGCCGGCGCCACGCCGAGCAGTTTTCGTTCTTCGGCTGGGACGCCTAACAGCCGGGCGACTTCACTATCTCCACGCTTGGCAGCCAGCATGCGGCCTGTTTCGTCGTCCCCTTTAACGCTCTGGTCGGCTCCTTTCGCCAGGAGCATCTTGACGACACCTGCCGGCATGGCGTCCGCTCCCGCGGCGTACATCAGCGGCGAGTAGCCCCGGATGTCCTGGACGTTCACGATTGCGCCACTATCCAGCAGCAGCTTCACCGTCTCTTCATTCCCGGCTGTCGCTGCGTCGGCGAGCGCCGTTTCGTTGCGCTTGGTTCTGGCATTCGGGTCGGCTCCTTTCTCAAGCAGCAAGCGAACGTTCCCGGCTCTGCCGGTCTGAGCGGCGGCCATTAACGCCGTCCCGCCCGCCGCGTTCTTGACGTTTACACCGGCGTTCTTCTCGATGAGAAGGCGCATGGCTTCAAAGTTGGATCGCGCGGCGGCGATCAGTGGAGTCATTCCCGTCAATGTTTTTGCTTCCGGATTCGCGCCCTTCCCGAGCAGAAGGCGGAGGACCGGAACGGCGTTGCCCATGGAGGCGGCCTGATAGAGCGGAGTGCGGCCATCGTTACTTTGCGCATTCACGTCGGCGCCGCGGCCGAGCAGCAGCCGGACCTTGGCCTCATCGTGAAGGGCCCAGAAGAGCGGCGTGGATTTTCGCTTGTTGCCGGCATTGGGGCCGGCTCCACGGTCGAGCAGCAGCTTCATTGTGGCAAGATTGCCGAAGCCGGCGGCGTGGTGCAGCGGCGTGGCGCCGGCGCTGTCCTGCGCGTTCACGAGTTCCGGGCTGGCGGCGATCAGTTTTTCGACGGACTTGGTTTCACCCGAGCGGACGGCCAGGATGAGTGCTCCGAGTTTCGGATCGACAGGCTTGGCGGGGCGGTCTGGCTCGATCTGGATGCGGAAGTCGGCGCCCTGGTCGATCCAGGCGCGGAGGACTCCGATCTCTTCGTCGGAAAGCGCACCGGTGGGGGGCATTTGCAAGCCGCCGTCGCCGTTCACCAGGCGGCGGATGAGTTTGCTTCCGGCGCTGTCCCCCGGCATGATTACCGGGCCGTAGTCGCCGCCGCGGAGCGCGTTCTGGCGTTTGTCCAGGCGAAGTCCGGACTGCTGGGCTTCCTCGCCATGGCAGGAGTGGCATTTCTGGGCTAGGATCGGCTGGACGTCTTTTTCGAAGTCGACCTTGCGATTGGCCGGAGCTGGAAGTTTGGTGTCGGCGAACGCCAAAGACACAGTGAGGAGTAGTAGAGTTGCGCGCATTGAAGGCTCCGGGATAGCTGAGGTTGATGCTGAGGGGAAGGCTATCACGTGGTGACAGAGAGGTCAATCCCCAGGGTTGCCCGCTGGTACTGTGACAGTGTGATCGTTCCAAGGGTTTCGGCCGGATCTCAGGGTGGTTCCTTGCCGAAGAAGCCGGACGAGGGCGTCCGGCGCGGTCCGGGGGATCGCGGTCCTTCCAGAAGATTAGTTTATGGTAATTAACGGGCCGGTGGCGGTCTGCCCGGCTATCGTCAACGTGATCTTGTAGTCGTCTGGGGGCAGGTTTGCCGGAAGCTGGAAATTCGCTTGTGACACGCCCGCGGTTTGGGGTGTAAGACCCACGAAAAGGATGTTGGTCACCGGGAGACCTCCGACTTGGATGACGACGGGGGCGGAGGCGTGGCTCAGAACGCCGGAAGGGGCTCCGGCTCCGGTGGGTACGGGCGGATTAGCCGCTCCTTGGCCCGTGAAGTAGAGCGCGGCGTAGCTGCCCGCGTTGGCCGGATTATCGGTGGCGTTAACGCTTCCATCCTGATTTATCACCACCGCATGATTATTTCCGTAGGCGAAGATTCCCGGGCCGGTTGCCATCACTTTGAGCTGGCGGCGGAATCCGGTGTTTCCGTTCGCCGTCACGCGGATAGTTGAGAGGCCCGGCGCCAATTCGTACGGCACTTGCGCGTCGAGTTGCGCCAAGCTGGTCGGCGTCGCCGTATTCGCCGACAACAGCGGCGCGGCATAGCCGTCGATGTCAACCGACACGTTGGCAAGCCTGGGCGGCAGCGGCAACGTCGGCGTTAAGGCGGTCTCGGTAGTGAGATTTGGTCCGAAGATTCCAATCAAGGAGCCCGGTGCAATCTCATCCGTTTTATAGCTCGCGGCGTTTGCTATGCCGGCAGGGCTGATGTATGGATAGGGCCCGGGATCGCAGGCGGCTCCGGCCGGAACATCGGTGGGAAGGGTGGGCGGCTTGACGGTGCAGAAGCGGTTGGCATAGTTGTTGGCGTCCGCGATTTGAAATGCGCCCGCCGAACCGAGCTGGGCCGGGTCGAGGCAGCCGAGGTTGAGGTTCCATTGGCCGGTGAGTATCAGGCGCTGCAGATAGTACTGGATGCCGTATGAGCTGAGGTCGTTCTCGTTGTAGCTCTGGTCGCAGCCATTGGGAGTGCTGCAACAACTGATATGCAGGTAGCCGTCGACGTGGCGGGTTTCGTGGCCA
>JANXXV010000795.1 GCA_025350445.1 Bryobacteraceae bacterium
CAAACGTGAGAAGGTGCTTATATGAACCGCCCCGAGATGCTGAGCCGTGTCCATGCCCAAACAGACGAGTGGGACATGGTGATCGTCGGCGGCGGAGCCACCGGAGCGGGCATTGCCGTCGATGCGGCATCGCGCGGCTACGACGTGCTGCTGCTGGAGCAGAGCGATTTCGGAAAGGGCACGTCCAGCCGCAGCACCAAGCTGGTTCACGGCGGCGTGCGGTATCTGGAGCAGGGGAATATCCCGCTGGTGATGGAAGCGCTAAGGGAGCGTGGCATCCTGCGCCGGAACGCGCCGCACATTGTCCACAATCTCGCTTTCGTGGTGCCCAATTACGATTGGTGGGAAGCGCCGTTTTACGGGCTCGGCCTGAAGGTCTACAATCTGCTTTCGGGCAAGTATGGGTTCGGCACTTCAGAGATCCTTTCGCGCGAGGAGACACTGGCACGGCTGCCGACCATCAAGACCGAAGGCTTACGCGGCGGAGTAGTTTACTACGACGGCCAGTTCGACGACACACGCTTGCTCATCAATTTGATGGAGACGGCGGCAGAACAGGGCGCGGCGCTTTTGAACTACGCGCAGGTGACCGGTTTCTCAAAAGATTCCGAAGGATTTCTCGACGGCGTGTCGGCCGTGGATCTGGAATCGGGCGAAGCCTTCGCCGTGCGGGCGAAGGTGGTGATTAACGCGACCGGTGCGTTTGGCGACGCCGTGCGCAGGATGGCCGAACCCGATGCGGTTGCAATGATCGCGCCAAGCCAGGGCATTCATCTGGTGCTGGACCGGTCGTTTCTTCCAGGCGATAGCGCCATCATGGTGCCCCACACCAGCGACGGCCGCGTTATGTTTGCAATTCCGTGGCATGAGCATACGCTGGTGGGCACTACCGATACGCCTATCAGTGAGGTTTCGCTGGAACCGGTGGCGATGGAAGAAGAGATCGAATTCATCCTATCCACCGCGGCGCGGTACCTGCATAAGGCCCCGGCTCGAAGCGATGTCCTAAGCGTCTTCGCCGGAATTCGGCCGCTGGTGAAATCGGGAGCCGGGCGGAACACCTCCGGGCTGTCGCGCGACCACACGATTCACATCGATGCGTCTGGGCTGCTGTCGATCGCCGGCGGCAAGTGGACCACCTACAGACACATGGCCGAGGATTGCGTGAACCAGGCGTCGATGCTGGCGAAGTTGCCGGAGAAGGCCTGCGCGACGGAGAAGCTGAATATCCACGGATTCCACAAGGATTCGGAGAAATTCGGCTCACTCGCGGTCTATGGGTCGGATGCGATGTCGATTCAGGATCTGATTCGTGCCGATACCGCCCTTGGTGTGCCGCTGCATCCGGCGCTTCCGTATTGCGCCGCCGAATACGTGTTCGCGGCCCGCTTCGAGATGGCGCGCACGTTGGAGGATGCGCTTTCGCGCCGCACGCGCGCGCTGCTGCTGAATGCGCGGGCGGCCATTGCGATGGCTCCGCAAGTGGCGGAGTTAATGGCGTGCGAGTTGGGCCGCGATGCTGCCTGGCGGGAAGAGCAGGTACGCAGCTTCCGAGAACTAGCGAAGTTCTATTTGATTGGTTAGAGCCTCTATCGTGGAATCGTGCTCGTTCATGGCGGGATATTTTTCGCGATGTGCATGCCAGCCAATAACCACGGTCCTTTGGAGGCACTTTGCTAGATGTTCCAACTTTTGGAGTTGGAGCCCTGTTTGGTTCCGGCTGCGCCGGGTTAGGGTTTTGTAGTTGCCGCGGAGCCCGGACGAGGGCGTCCGGCGCGGTCCTGGAGGACCGCCGTCCTTCCCCGGTCCTTAGATCGGGCGGCTGTGGCCTTGCTCCTGATATTGATGAAGCAGTGCGGTAAGCCGCCGCACCACCTCCGGGTGTTTCAGCCAGAGGTTGTCGGATTCCGTCGGGTCTTTGGTGAGGTTGTAGAGTTGCCCTTCCGGCCCACCCGGTACCGGCGGGACTCGAACCGGGGGAGTGAATCCGCCGGAGCCGAGGCCAAGCTCCATCTTCCATCCGCCTTTACGGATGGAGAACATGCCTTCCGAGGAATGATGAACGATCGCCTCGCGGATTGGCTTAGTGGCGGCGCCGAGCATCGCCGGCAAGAGATCGAAGCTGTCTTCGCCGGAATTGTCCGGCAGCTTGTAACTGGTGATGCCGGCGGCGGTCGCCATCAAATCGGTGAGGCAGCCCAGTTGATCGCTGACGGTGTTCGGCTTGATCCGGCCGGGCCAGCGGGCCAGAAACGGAATGCGATGGCCGGCATCCCAGATGTCGGCTTTCTCGCCCCGCCAATTCGCGTTAGCGCGGTGTTTGTACTTGGCCTTGTCCGCGATCTTCCAATCGGCGCCGTTGTCGCTGGTGAAGATCACCAATGTATTCGAGGCGAGCCCGGTTTCATCGACAGCCCGCAACACGCGGCCGAGCATATCGTCTACTTCAGCCACGAAGTCTCCATACAGCCCGGCTTGCGATTTGCCTTGGTACGGTTTCTTAGGAACCCATGGCGTGTGCGGGGCGGTCATCGCGTAATACAGGAAGAACGGTTGCTCGGGCTTTGCGGCGCGCTCCGTCAAGATCGAGATGGCCTTGTCCGTAAGCGTGGGCAGAACCTCTGGAATCTCGAAGTGCGGGGAGATGGGCCCGGGCCTCCAGAAGACTCCGCGCGGTTCGGTTTGCCCGGCGGTGTTCGACGTCGGCTGCTCCACCGCCCGATCGTTCTCGAAATAGAGATACGGGTCCATATCGAGCGACGCCGGAATGCCGAAGTAGTAGTCGAAGCCATGGTCTGTCGGATTCGGATGAAGCGGTTGGCTGTAGTCGGCTTTCTCATCGCGGCCCAATCCGAGATGCCATTTTCCTACACCGGCGGTGTAGTATCCCTTCTGCTTCAACATGCCTGGCACGGTGAGCCGGTTGTCTTCAATCAGGTTCGGAGAATAACCCCAAAGCACGCCCTTCTTTAACCGGGAGCGCCAGCAATAACGCCCCGTCAGAATGCCATAGCGTGTGGGCGTGCAGACCGCCGATGGCGAGTGCATGTCTGTGAAGCGCATGCCCTGAGCCGCGAATTTGTTGGCGTTCGGAGTGGGCACGGCCGACTGCGGGTTGTAGCAATTGAGATCGCCCCAGCCGAGATCGTCGGCCAGGATGTAGACGATGTTCGGGGGGCGCCCTACGGCGAGCGCGGCCAGGGCGCGCATGAAGTCGCGGCGCGATGCGGTGTTCATTGGCGGCTCATCTCCACGCCTTTGGTTGAGATGTAGTACTTCACCAGCATGTTCGGCTTTTCCCAGGCCGGCATGGACTTCGGTGACTTCAAGTATTTGAAGAACTGGTTGGTCACTTGTGCGAAGTGGTCCTCGTGTCCCACCCGGTAGCGATCGGGGATCACTATGCGCGCCTCGTTACCTTTTTGGACGATCGCCAGGCCTGGATACCCGGCCTGCAACGACGCGATCTTGCGTTCCAGGGCGCCGGGTCCGGTACTGCTGACGACGTACAGCTCCGGAACGAATTTCTCTGCCTTCCCTTGCCGGATCTCAACGCGGGCGTTGGCGCCGCGGAAGGCGGCTTCGTAAACGTCGCCGCCTTCCGCCGCTTCCCAATTCCATAAAATGTCGAGTTTCACGTGGACGTTACGGAGTGCATACGAAACTTGGTTGTTACAGAAGTATTCCAGCTTGCCGTCTTTCACGTGAGGCGCAAGCGAAGCCGGGAATTCAGCCTCGCCGGTTACCTTTTGGAAGTCGGGCTTCGATATCACGGTGGGCCAGTGGCGCGCCGCCAGCATAAGAACATCGGTCTTATAATCTAGCTTCTGTTCGGGGAACGCGGTCCATTGAACCAGGTCCACAACGTGAGTGCCGACGTCGGCAAGACCTTCGCCGTATTCTTTCACATCGAAGAACCAGACGGGGCGGCGGAGCGGAACGCCCGCCACCACCTTCATTAGATGGTGGATGCTCTTGGCCGATATTCCGGGTTCGGCCTCGGTGCCGGGGATCTGTTTGCCGAAGACATCGGAATCGTTCACCAGTTCGCGCTGGAGAATCGAAGTGATCTCAAAGCGCTCCGTCATGATGTCGTAGGCGACCACGCCTTTCTGTTCCGCGCTGTCGAGGATGTGCTGCAATTTCGGTATCGCGGCGGAGTCGATGATCCAGGGCTTGTCGGCGAGAACGTGAAGACCGGCATTGATCGAAGCCTGCATGCGGTCGATCTTGGGCCGGTTGCGGCCGGTCATCACCACAACGTTGCCCGGGCTTTCCCGCAACATGCGCTCGAAGAAATCCGGGCCGGTGTGAAGCTCGATTTCCCAAGCGGCCGGGCCGTCTTTGCGGGCGTTGAAGAGGGCGATGCGGTTGAGGTAGTCGAGCACGTCGGGACTTAGCGGCGCGTAGACTGAGACGTGCTTCGAGACGTCCGGGTACATCTCCTTCTGTACCAGCGCGGCATGGAAATGGCCGGGGTCCAGCACCATCAGCTTCACTTGAAAGACACCAGCGATTGCCGCTTTCAGCATAGGGAGATTCTCATTATGCTACGGCGCGGCGGACGGTATATCATGATGACCTGAGGATAAACCATGAACCTGAATGCACGCGTTTTGACATGCTCGATAGTATTGGCGATCGGGCTACCGGCCCTGGCCCAGAATGCACCGAAGAAGATGACGTATTTTATCACCAGTGAGGGTTCCGGCAAGGGAGCCGATTTGGGTGGATTGGCTGGAGCGGATCAACATTGCCAGATGCTGGCGAAGGCCGCCGGCGCGGGAAAGCGCAAATGGCACGCCTATTTGAGCACCAGTGAAGCAGGCGGCAAACCGGCGGTGAATGCGAAGGACCGGATCGGCAAGGGCCCCTGGTACAACGCGAAGGGTGTGATGGTTGCGAAAAACGTGGATGACTTGCACAGCGACAATAACAACTTAAAGAAAGACACGTCGCTGAGCGAGAAGGGCGCGGTGCTGAACGGACGGGGCGACACACCGAACGAGCACGATATTCTGACGGGCTCGCAACTGAATGGGACGGCGTATCCCGCCGGCGCCGACAAGACATGCGGAAACTGGACCGGCAGTGGAGCCGACGGCAGCGCCGAGGTGGGGCATCACGACAGGCAGGGCGGCGGCGACGTTCCCACTTCCTGGAACGCGGCCCACGGGTCGAAGGGATGCGGCCAGAAGGAACTGGTAGCTACCGGCGGCGCAGGGCGTTTTTACTGCTTTGCCACGAATTAAGTAGACGCTGCGCCGTCGAGACCTAACCCGGCGGCGCACTTCTGCATCGCAGCCAGGCAGAAATCGATGTGAGCGTCGAGGTCAATGCCCATAGCTTCAGCGCCCATGGTGATATCGTCGCGGCTGACCGAGCGGGCGAACGCTTTGTCCTTCAGCTTCTTTCTGACCGACTTGGTTTCCACTTCGGCGATGCTGCGGCTGGGCCTGACGTAGGAACAGGCGGTGAGGAATCCCGCCAGTTCGTCGCAGGCAAAGAGCGTTTTTTCCAGCAGCGAGTCGCGCGAAACCCCGCTGTAATTCGCGTGGGAGAGGATGGCGCGGCGGATCTCTTCGCTAATGCCGCGGGCGGCGAGGATGGCCTCGCCTTTCATGGGGTGATCCGGGGCTTCAGGGTGGATTTCGTAATCGAAATCGTGGAGCAGGGCGGTGACGGACCAAGTGGCTTCGTCCTCGCCGAATTTGGCAGCGTAGGCGGCGACGCAGGCCTCGACGGCTAACGCGTGCTTGCGGAGGCTTTCCGATTTGGTAAATTCGTAAAGAAGTTCAATTGCTTCGGGACGGGTCATCCTTTCTGTGTTACCATGAAATTGCCTTTCTGTGTTACCATGAAATTGCCTCACACAGTGGGCCTGTGGCGCAGTTGGGAGCGCGCTTCCATGGCATGGAAGAGGTCAACGGTTCGAACCCGTTCAGGTCCACCAAATTCCTCATAGACTTCGTCGGAGCGGAAGTGTGCGCAATGGGCTCCAACTGGAGTCCAAATTCCCGAATTGCCCTCAGCTTGGTTGTGGTTTTGGGTTCACGCAACAGAATCTCTTGCATTCAAAGTGGCTGTAGCCGCTTGCCGCTGGAGAGTACGTACTTTATTCGCGCCGTATTCAGGGTGGGGGCGTCGACATTGAGGCAGCAATAACGAACTCACCTAACTTGGAGTTAGAAATAACTTTGGGATCGTGGCTCCCAATCCGCTACCCGCTTCTCACAATTCCTGGAATTCAGCTGTCCTGAACCGGCGCCCGAGTCATACGGCCGGACATCAGCGCCGGTGGCAGGGTTTCGGCTGACAGGCAAGCGGAACACAAGGTTTCTTTGGATGCCCAGGAGGCGAAGATCCGGGCGATGGCAATAGTGCAGGGCGTGTCGCTGTTAGAGGTCATCGTCGACGGTGGGGAGTCGGCCAAGAGCTTAAACCGGCCCGGCCTGCGACGTCTGCTTACGTTTGTCAACAGCGGCACTGTGCACAGCGGCATTGTGCAGTCCGTCATGGTTGCGAAGCTTGACTGCTTGACACGCATCGTGAAAGACCTGTGCGGCATGC
>JANXXV010000886.1 GCA_025350445.1 Bryobacteraceae bacterium
CTACACTAGGAGTCTGTCGGAATGAAACTATTTTCTGCCAAGCATTAGCAACTTACAGGCTACGCGTAGCTCTCTAAAAAATTCTCTTCGGATGACCCGGGAAGCCCGGTGTTAGGCGCTCTGCGCAGCCTTAAAGGCAGGATGCCACATCGGACCGTAACCCAAGTTTCCGGCCCTCACCAGCACGCGCCGCGCGTGTTCGGTTACTCGTAAGCGATTCATTCTATGTTCGAGAAATTCGATCTCCGACAGACTCCTAGAAGATTAGCTTCGCGCCAATCTGAATCTGCCGGGGATCAAGCTGCCCCAACACCTTGCCGAAGGTCGCGGGAGTATTGATGATTCGTCCCACGATCGAGTAATTCGAGTGATTGGCGATATTGAAGGCCTCGGCACGAATTTGGAATCGCACATGTTCCCGGAAGGGAATCTCCTTTGCGATGACGAGATCGACGTTTGTCAATCCCGGCCCGACCACGGTGTTCTTGCCGACGTTTCCAAAAGTACCCGCGGCAGGCTGAGTAAAGGCCGCCGTGTTGAAGAAGCGGGAGGTGCTGCGATCAGAACCGGAAAGCGCGGCGCTTGCCCCGGGAACGGCGTTCGGCCGGACATAGATGCCGCCTGTCCCGGCACCCACGTTTGCCGGATCGCCCTGCAGATTAATGGTGAACGGGAAGCCGGTTTGCAGGCTGAAGATAGCCGAGAACTGAATTCCTCCAAGTATCCGCCCTGCTAGGCCGTCCTGCAAATACTGCCCCTGCTTGCCGAAGGGGAGTGTATAAAGTCCCGTACTTACCCACCGGTGGGCAATGTTGAACGAGGCCAGGCCACGTTCGGCGGAAAGCTTGTAGCTATCCTGCGCCGGCGAATTCTCGTTTCCATTTACGCCGCCGGCATTGCGGAACTGGGGAGCGTTGGTAATGGCCTTCGAGAAGGTATAGGAGTTCAGGAAGGAAAACCCTTTGTTGAATCGTTTCTCGAACCGCACCAGCATTGCATGGTAGTTCGATTGCGCGGAGTGCGGCAGGAAGTTGATAAAGCCGACTGGAACCGAATCTCCAACGACGCTGACATAGCTGGGAAACTGCGTGCCGGGAGCGTAAACCACGCCTGCATACGGTCGCCGCGGATCGATAGCGCCAATGCCGGGTTGCGCATTGTTGGGCTGTACATTCTGCTCGAGCTTGAGGCCGAGGGAAGCCAGATAACCGATCTCCAGAACAAGATCCTTGGCGAGTTCCCGCTGCACCGATGCGTTCCACTGGATGGTGTAACTGGTGCGCTGATTGTAGTCAATGCCGGCCGCTTGCAGGCCCGCCAGCGAGGAACTCACCACGGCGGGACCGAATACGTCGAAATTCGGGAACTTCGGAATGAAATTGTCGCTGTTCACCGTCTGGGTAATGTTTCCAGGAAGTGCAGCCGCCAAACGGAATAGGGGGTTCAGGTCGTTGAGCGCGTAAAATAAGCCCGACCCAACCTTCACAACAGTCTTGGGATTCGCCGCCCAGACGATGCCAACCCGGGGAGCAAAGTTGTTCTTATCGGTATTGGCGCAGCCCTTGGCATAGCCGCTCTGTCCACAAATGAAGAATGTCGGCTTATAAAACGCCGGCTTGTTCTCGGCGAAAATGGACTGCGGAGACGGCACCTTGGAGTAATCGATGCTCGCCATTTGCCGGCGTTCGTCATACATCGGAGGAGCAATCTCGTAACGGAGCCCGATGTTGAGCGTTACTGTGGAAGTCAGCCGGATATCGTCCTGGATATAAGCCGAATAAGACCATTGGCGGCCATCGATCCGGCTTGGTCCCACGGCGCGGTTTGCAATCTGCGGCAAACCGAGCATCATGGAAGCCAGGGCATCGCCCGTGCCGTCGTTCTTGGCAGTGCGGGTAGTGAAACCATTGGTGAACTGATAGTTGCCGAGTGTATTCGGCGATTCAATCCGGTTGTATTCCACGTGATAGATCTCGCCGCCGAACTTGATGCCGTGACGGCCGCGCCGCCACGATACGTTGTCGTAAATCTGGTAGGTATTGTTCCGGACGTTGACGACTCCGCCGCCCGTGGTTGCGTTGTAGCCGCCCGTGCCCCCCATGGTTGGGAAGCCAGCCACGATGAACTGCGGGATGGCAGTCTTCGTTCCGTTCACATCGAAACTCAATTCGGGTAGCCCGTTCAGAATACTGAGGCGACCGTAGCTGACGCGTGTTTCATTGATCAGGTTCGGCGTGATCACCACTGTGGAACCCAGTACTGCATTCTGAGATCGAGCCACATTGATGACGTCACGTCCGGGAACTGTAGCCGGAATCCTGGCGTCTTCATCGGAGAGCGAATACCGGCCGAAGACGCTCCAGTTGGGCCGCGCGTTAAAGTCGAACCGTCCAGAGTAGTTTTCGTTGTTCTGGGTAAGGAGGCCGTTCGAGTTTTCGTAAAGATTCGTTGCCGGGTTGGTTGCCAGAGGAAGCAGGCTCAATGCGGCGAGAGATTGCGGGTTGATGCGGCTGGCGGGAATTCTGTTATCCGGAAATTGAAGACGGGCGCCGTTTGCCAAAGTATTCGGATCGAAAATCCCACCGGGAGTTTTGCTGAAGTCGCCAGCGCGCTGCAGCGGCGTCGGCACCGAAACCGAGGTCAGTCCGGAACCAGCCTGACGGACACGAAGCCCCTCATAGGAGAGGAATGCGAACAGCTTTTCTTTCACCACGGGCCCACCGACTGTTGCGCCGTACTGGTTTCGCTGATACTTCGGCAGGCCGGACTGGTTCAAGTTGAAGGGACGTGCGTCCATGGCCTTGTTGCGAAGGAATTCCCAGGCAGAACCGTGGTATTCATTCGTGCCCGACTTGCTGACAATGTTAACCGACGCGCGGCCATATTCCGCGTTGACCATCGCAGTCTGCACTTGAAACTCGGCGATCGCGTCCACATTCGGCGAGTAGTTCAACGAATTGTAGTCCGGATCGGTATTGGCAGCGCCATCCAGCAGGAATGCGGTGTTGTTCGTTCTTCCGCCGGCAATGCTCAATCCGCCGATTTGCCCTTGGCGAATAGTATTCTGCTGCACAGTCCGGCCGCCGGGATTCACGCCAGGCACCAACAGCGCGAGCTGAATGAACTGGCGTCCGTTCAAGGGAAGCGCGGGAATCTTCTCGCCACCCACTACCGTTCCGGAGGAAATCGATTCACTATTCAACGTCGAAGTCGCTTCGCTGACACTCATTATTTCCTTCGTGCTTCCGATCTCAAGTTGCACATCCAGCCGCCCGACCTGCGCAACCTGGACATGAATGTTCCCGTCCTGGAATTGCTTGAAGCCGGTGGCCTCGACGGTTACCGAATAACCACCGGGCGGCAGCAGAGTGAAGTAAAAGAGTCCGCGGTCGTCGCTAAGATATTCTCTGACCTGGCCCGTCGCGGTATTCCGGAGATGCAGCTTCGCACCTTTGACCGAACTACCGGAAGGATCCGATATGAGTCCAAACAGCAAAGCGGAATCGGACTGCCCGAACACGAAGGCAGCGGAAAGCAGCAGCGCGCCGATGAGAACTAGAAGTCGTTGAAACATAGAGAAAGGTGGCCTCATACTTAGTTATTCATTCGTCAGGAAATCTCTAAAACTTTACCTATTGGGCGAACTTCCGATGAATTCCTATTGAACCACTGAATTCAAGACATTGCATGTACCCCAAATGGAGTATGCCCTATACCCATCAGTAAGCAAGAGCTAAGCACAATAGCTTACTGCTTCTCCTAGTTAATTAGCGTGTATTGACTGAATTAGTCTGCGCGTTTACACTGAAGTCGCACTGATAATTAAGGTGGCGTGGTGTCTCATGAGTAAGGACAGGTCTTGATTTTAAGTTCTCTTTGCGCGCTGATGAATCGTTTCCGGACCGTCGTGCTTGTTCTTGTGGTCTCTTGCACAGTGGTAGCGCAAGAGAAGGACTTCGTCCCGCCTGCAGTAACTCCCGAAGGGCAGTTTCTCGAGCTAATCGATCTCGAAGCGGACCCACAGAAGCAGCTAATGCTGATGGATTTGTTCATCAAGCAATTTCCAGCCTACAATGCGATGGCGGCGGTCTACTCGGAAATGCAGGCGAACTGCGTGAAGCTGAATCAGTTTGACCGCGCCCTGGAACTTGGCCAGAAGCTCCTTGCCATCGATCAGGACGATGTGGAAGCACTGAAGCTGAACCTGGAGGCGTCGCGCGGAAAACAGGACCAGGCCCTTATCAAAAAATGGGGCGACCGGCTGGCACAGCTAAATCAGGGTGAGACGACCGGAGCGATCACCACAAGCTCCACCATCAACTTACCGTTCACCGATGGGCCCGGCGGGGCAGCAGGCGCAGCGGAAACTCCCGGCGCTCCGGGCGCAGTCAGCCGGATGGTGAAAGCGAGGATGGAAGCGGCGCTTTTCAATAAAGCGGTTGAAGAGACGAACGCCACAGTCCGGCTGGACACTCTGGATCAGTTCGTCAAACAGTTCCCTCAGTCCGCTCACCTTTCCAAGGTCGGCTACCTGCGTTACCTGGCATACCGGCAACTGGGCGATAACAAGAAGGCGTTTACCGTGGCCGAGCAGATTGTGGTCAGGGATCGGACTAGAGAGGATCTGCTCTATTTTGTGGCGGAGACCTACTTCTCACAGAAGCGGGAGTTGGCAAACGTGCTGGCCTACGCCGCGGCGATGCTTGATTTGATGAACGCGAAATCGAAACCTGAGAATCTTTCAGATGCCGAATGGGCCAAACAGAAAGAAACCATCACCTTGCAATCCCGCTATATGATGGGAACCACCCACATCTACCAGGAACAGTTTTCCCTGGCCGACAAGAACCTGCGGCTTGCCCTAGGCGCCGGCGCCATGAGCGAGGCGATGCGTTCGAGCATCCTGACGTCGCTCGGATGGGCCAACTACAAGATCAAGAACATTCCCGACGCCATAAAATTTTACGAGCAGTGCGCCGCAATTCCCGGACCGCTGCAAACGGCCGCCGCGCAGAGCCTGGCTTCCATCAAGAACGAATATGGCCTGGCGCAGTAGACGGAATTATTTCTTTTTCCTGATATAGATCTTGCCATTCAGGGTGGTGAATTGCATGTCCGCGCCGCCGCCGTTGATGGTTCCGTAGACCGCCTTGTCAAGCCGCACCCGATACTTGCCCTTGCCGGAGGTTCCCTCTTCCAAAGCAGAACCGGAAGTGGCTTCGAGCTTGATGTCGAAATCGCTGAACACGCCGCCGTGGTCCGATTTCATCTTCACACGGGCCTTCGCATCGGCCGGCAGAGTGACATCGATATCGCCGTTCAGCGAACTGAAGGACATCGCTTTGCCGGGCTGAATCCGATCCAGCACCACCTGCACTTCGCCGTTCAAGGCGTGCGCCACGACTACTCCCGACACGTTCATCAACTTCACCGGACCGTTCACGTTGTCGACGTCGATCTCGCCTCCCACATGGTCCACGTTGATGGAGCCGCCGTTAATCGCCCTCAACTGGAGCGAGGTTGCAACAGGCACCTGGATGACAAGGTCTACATCGCCGCGCCCAGGCGACGTGCTGATGCGGACCACGTTGTCCTGCTCCTCCGCCGTCAGTCCGTAAGCCCCGGCGTCAATGCGGCGCATGCCCTCGGCTTTCTTCGGGAGGTCGCGCCGCCGTTCGCCACCGTGCGATCGGGCCACGATGATCACGTCCTTGCCTTCGTAACCCTTCACTGTAATGCTACCGTTGATCAAGCTCGCCTTCAGCAGTCCGGGACGCGAGGCGTCGCTGAACGGAACCGTCACTCGATCCGATGGGGAATTCTGGCCCCAGGCTGCCGCGACGGTCAACAACGTACTGATATAAAAGGCACTCTTCATGGAATGATCTAGCCTCGTTTGATAATTCGGATACTGCCGTTCAAAGTGTCGAATTTGCGCTCGGGCCCACCGGCGCCGACGCGAATACTGGTAAATCGGTTACTGCGGTATACAAACCTGGTTCCGTGCCCCTCGTTTCCGACCGCTTGCACCGGCAGCAAATCCGCTTCAAAGTCTGTGTAGATTCCGCCATTAAATGTCTTGCACAGGAAGTTGGCGGCGAGATCGGGGCGGAACGACACGGCAAGTTCCCCGTTCACGCTCTTGAACGATGAAGCGGCTCGGGGGTTCTCACGAAAGGTCACCTTTACACCGCCATTCACGGTGGTTGCGTGGCCTGAGCCGGCCATTTCCAGCAGCTCGATTCCGCCGTTCACGTTGCTGACAACGAAATTACCGTTTGAATTCTCAGCCTTAATGTGCCCGCCATTTACGGTCCTCAGTTCGAGTTCGGCGTTGGCCGGAACTTTCACCTGGAAGTCGAAAGCGGCACGATAGCCGCTGCGGCCATATTGGTGATCGCAACCGTTCCGGCAGCGGAAGGGTCCATCGACGTAGAGACGGACGACGTTGCCTTGCTGAGTCATGTCGAGCCTGATATCTCTGCGCGCCCGCTGCAACTCCCCGGCGTCATCGGCCTTCCAGTACTCATTCACGGTGACCTGGATTTCAGAGCCGCCGTAGGCAACCACGTCGATGGAACCATTCACATTGTCGACGATCAGTTTGCGGCCGCCGGCGTCCAAATAGGTGAAGGTCTTCTGAGTGGTATTTCTCTCCACCACTTCGGCGCGGGCGGCGCCCGGACACGCGAGTGCCGCGGCGATAGCCAACATCCAATTAAATCGCATAAAGATCTCCTGTATTCTGTCGATCCGGTGCTAGTCCCTGTTTGCAAAAGTTCGTGGACATCGCTTCCTCACGGTCGCGGCCCGGAAACGCCCTTCGAAAATTCATAACGCCACTTTCTGCAACTAAGCACTAGCCGATTTGCTGCAAGGCCAGTTCAATCCGCTTCTTTACGTTTCCGTCGAGACCGCTGCGTCCCAGCAGGAAGCGCAGGGCGGGCGCGGCGGGCCGCTCGCGCAGATCAACGAGCAGATCGACGATCGATATCTGGATCAGCGGCGAGGTCTGCCTGGCTAGCGACTGCACCAGCCCTTTTCGCGCCACTGGACTGTCCGCGAAATTCCGTATGGCGTCGACCGCAGCCAGACGCACATTGACGCTCTGATCCTGATTGATGGTGTGGAGCAGCGCGGAGAGAACTTCGGTGTCGGACCGCTCGGCGCGGTAGCTCCAGTTGACGCCCTGCAGGCGGTCGCCGGCCGACTGCTGTTGCAACAACGACAAAATGACTAGTTGGCGCATAGTGTGGATCTCTCCGCGAAGCTGGCTGATTTCAGGGTTGGCGTGTTCGCGCACGGCCGCCAGGTGGCCGCCGGCGAGGCCGGCGCACAGGAGGCCGAGGCTGAGGGCGAATTGAAAAGCCGGATGCCGCGGCCACCAGTGCCAACCGGTGCGGGAAGCGGCGGCTTCGCGGCGGCCCTGTTGATAGGCGTCGAGCATCTGGTAGAAGCGGGTGCGCATTTCGGGGCCCGGATCGGGCTCGGGGATGCGTTCGAGCGATGTCCATGTAATATGCAAGTGTTCCGCCTCCTCACGGCAGGCGCGGCATTTCAGGAGGTGGCTGCGGAAATCGGAGGCAGCGGCCGGTTCCAGCGTTCCCGCCAGATCGTCAGCGAAGTATTCTCTCGCTTTTTCGCAATTCATGACACTCTTTCTCCTGATAATTCCGCAAATATCTGTCCCAATGCCCGGACGGCCCGGTAGACGCGGAGCTTGACCGCACCCACTTCACATCCGAGAATTTCTCCGATTTCGTGATATTTCAAATCCTGATAGCGGCTGAGCACCAGAACCTCCCGTTTTTCAGCCGGCAGGGCGGCCATGGCGCGTTGCAGCAGCGCGACTTCCTGGAGCTTGCGCAGACGGTCTTCGATGTGCGGCTCGGCGCTGACGGGTTCAGGCTGTGAATCGCTCCATGACGCTTCGCCCTTGCGTTTGCGGAAAGCGTCGATCTGAGCGTTTCGGCCCACCTGGTACATCCAGGCGGAAAACGATGTCTTCGGCACGTAGGTTTCGCGAAATTTCAGCAGACGGAAGAAGACGTCCTGAACCAGATCCTCGCTTAGTTCGCGGTTGCCGGTCAGCCGGTAAAAGAAGCTGAAGAGCTGCCGGTGATGGCGTTCAAACAGGACCGCAAGCTTACCCACCTCACCATCGCGAATTTTGAGCATCAGCGCCTCGTCGGTCAGGTTATCCACCGTGGGCGCTCCTCTTTCCTTCACATACGGGATACGGCGGCAAGAGTAGATAGTTACCAGTTTGGGTTCGTTGGCACAAATTCGCGGAGGAAGGATTTGCGGGCTTGGGGCGGATCTCCGGTTTTGGGAATGGGTTCGTTTCGCAATTTTGCGTTTTGGGTTCGTTGGTACAAATTGGCCGGCTTGGACGGAGGCTCGGCTTGTGATTTTGCACAGGCTCCGGGTTGTGACGCACGCATAGCAACTCATTTCGGTTTCAGATTAGCCGATTCGGAGTGCGGATAGCGTTTGCGGTGTCGTCGAAAGTTACGCTAAAGGTCTGATTTAATGCGAGATAATAATTTACGGCGAACCGTGAATGCAAGCCGGGGTGGCGTTCAGGACATAAAGTGAGGGGGGCTATGGTGTTCTTTTCCGGTGGTTCCGGGGCCGTTCGGGCTAGCTGTTCGGCGAAGGGTCTTCGATCGGGGGCCCAGGCTCCTCCGGTTCACGATCCGGTAGATCACCGGTTTCTGGATCGTCCTGCGGAAGCGGTACAATTTTGAGCGCACGCATATTGCAGTTAGACACGCGGCGGGCGAAATGGTTTCGCAACGCCGGCGGGAACCGGGTTAGACTGAGGCTGGGAATGCATCTCATCCGGTGGTGGGCCTAGTCTTCAAAACTAGCGAACGGTCTTATGGGTCGTTGGTCGATTCGACTTCGACGCATTCCCGCCATCATTGGATAATGCGATGGATCGAGAATTTAGGGGGCTTTCCGAGTGCGCGCGCTAAAATACTTCGCATCCTTCGTAGTTGGCCTGGTTTTGTACTTTTCTATTCTTGAGCGCCAGTGGGGCTCCGTGATTGTCAGCAAGGCCGTTGGCGGAAACCAACCATGCCCTTGGGGCAAACTGCTTACGCTGCCATGGTCGGTCTCGCGTTTCGCGGAATTGCAGAAGCTGAGTCTGAAGCAATTAACGGCGAAGCAGGACGATCCCCTTGGCATCAAGATGTTCGACACCGCCACGCGTTCGTTCTGGATTAAGAAGAATGGAACCGATCTGGACGGCGAACACCTGCTTGCCTATGTGATTGCCGAGCAGCAATGGATTGCAGAATCCGATCCGCAACGCGGTGTGCGGAAAAGCGACGTCGTATTGGATATCGGCGCGCACATTGGGACCTTCGGCGACGATGCGCTGCGCCGCGGAGCCGCCAAGGTGATTATGGTGGAGCCCGACCCGCTGAACGTGGAATGCATCCGGCGCAACTTCCGCCAGGAGATAGCGGACGGCAGAGTGATTCTGGTGGCCGAAGGCGCCTGGAGCAAGGTGGACACCCTGGACTTCGAAACCGGGGTGGCCAACTCAGGGACGGGCAGCCTGGTGGTGAAAGAAGCCGGCGGGAAGGTGATCAAGGTGCCGGTGCGGCCGATTGACGACATCCTGCGCGCGGCCGGGATCGACCGGGTGGATTTCATCAAAATGGATATTGAAGGCGCCGAGCGCGAGGCGCTGAAGGGAGCGGCGGGCGTCCTCGCAAAATGGAAGCCTCGCCTGATGATGGATTCCTATCATCTTCCGGATGACGACGTAGTTCTGCCGGCAGTGATTGCGGCGGCAAACCCGGCGTACCGATCCAGTTGCGCGGCCTGCACGATTACGAATCGCGAGAAGATCAACCGCATTATTCCCTACGCTGTCTTCTACGAGTGAGTTCTAATTCAAAGGCCGGCTGGCGAAGAACGATTTCTTATCGAAGCGGGAGTCTACGGCTACGTCGAAGAAGCCAATCATCATTTCCTGCCAGCTTTGCTCGCCGAAGCGAACCTCGGCAGTTGGGTCCGGATTTAGCGGGTTGTTGGGAGAATTGTCGAAGTGCGCGGTGAACAGCAGGCGTGTGCCGGCAGGCAGAAGACGGGGCTTCCGCAACTTGTAATTAAGTTGCCAGCGAAAATCGTAGTGGTCGATTTTGAGCAGTATCTCCAGGCGGCCCTTTTCCGCGGGCAGCGAATATTCGAACGCCTTTCCGCGGAGGTGCATGTGCGGGAAGAGGCTGATCAAAAGCGCCTCATTTGGTAGAGTTCCGGAAATCTGCACGCGGTAGTTTGGGTCGCCCGGTGGGATTACAAATTTGTCGTTTCCCATTTGCAGCGTCAGCACCAGTTGTTTCGGCGCTGCAGAGGCGAAGACGAGACCGACGCGGGTGCGGTCCTGCTGTGCTCTTCCGTTTGCGGTGTAGTGAAACTGGATCACGATATCGGAACCGGCGCGGATGCGCTTTGCCATGCCGGCAGGCCACTCGCTATAGCTGTTGCCGGGCGTGTAGACAAGCAGGATGTCGCTGGTGGTGAACAATGCCGGATCGGGACGATCTTCCGGCGAGGCGGGCAGGGCGAAGGGAACGCCGCGGGGCTTACCCTGGAGCCACGCTGAGCCGGGTTCGCGCGTGTATACCACTGCATGATGAACCAGCGCCGGATTGCCCGGACGCACTTCCACCTTCTGTACCCAGGTATCCTGCGTGAAGCCGCCGGGCAGGATGATGTATTGGTACTCAATGGCGCCGGAGGCAGGGACGGCGACGGGCTTGAGCATTTCGATGACGCGGTCCGGCTTGCCGATATTCCAATCCGAGGGCCAGGGGCGGACTGGCGGGACGTCCGTGGTGTCGCCTTTGGGCGCACCGCCATGTACCCAGTCGGCAATGGTTTCTATTTCCGATTGCGGGAGAGACGGGTTGTTGGTGAAATCGCCGTGGGCAGGATCCGCGAACCACGGAGGCATCTTTCGCGAGACGACCGCCTCAAGGATTGCCTTGGCCCACGGGCGTGTTTGTTGAAAAGTGACAAACGGCATGGGCGCGATCTGACCGGGGCGGTGGCATTCCTGGCAGCGATTCCGCAGGATAGGCGATACGTCGCGGTTGAAGGTGGTGGCGGCCAGCAGCGCGACGGCGTAGAGTTTCATCCTGCTTCGATGCTACGACACCCGGAGGTCGGGTCCATACGCGAAGCGGTCCGCGCGGGTAAATAGCCGGCGAGAATCCTGCCGGTGTCGGGCACTCCTCACACCACTGCGTATGTGGGCATGTCAACGGGTCCCGGATCGAACAGCAGTTTTTCGAACAGGCTGCCTGCCGCCACCATTTTCCCCGTTCCGGCGAGCGCGAGAATGCACGGCGGAGTCCAGAGGAATCCTCACCCTACCAGCGCACAGGCCGCCAAAGCCCGCCCAGCGTTTTCCATCATCCGATAGAGATTGGATCCCATCTTTTCCATCGCCACACGGCCGACCTCTGGCATCTTCGCAGCCGTGACGGCTGGAATGGTGAGATCATTCTCCAACTGGAACGAAAGACTTGGGTTCACCGTTCGTGCTGTCCCGCCGGTGGTGGAGCCTGTAACTTCTTAAGGAGCCGGGCTTCCATGCCGTCAGGATCGCCGGCTGGCTTCTCCGATTCAAACATGGAGCGCAATTTCCGCCCCGCCTGATGAATCTGCTCCAACTGTCCGGCCAGACGCGAGCAATTCTTACACATCCAAAGGTGGAACCGCACCTCCCATCGCCCCCACGCGCTTTGACGCTCGACCTCACCCGAGGTCAACAGGATCGCGACTTGCTTGCAGGTGATCATTCGGTTCTCCCCCATCCGCGGCCTTCCAGGCATTCCCGCAGACGGTTCCTCGCGCGGTGCATCAGCACTCCCATATTTGTGATAGTCAACTCGAGAATCTTACAGACTTCTTCCGTTTCCACGCCTTCCATCTCACGAAGTACGAAAACCGATCGCTGTGTGAGTGGCAGTCCATCCAGGCAATGAGTGATCGCCTCCCCAAGCCGCTTTGACTCCATCAGCCGTAAGAGATCTTGCGGTGGAGCTGACCACTTTCCATTGCTGCCGAACTTGGATTCGAACACCTCATCGATCGGATCGTGCTGCTGCTCTTGTCCGCGCTTCCGGCGCCGCTCCATGGTCTTGTTGTGCAAGATGCCGAACAGCCAGGTCCGCAACTGGGACCGGCCTTCGAATCGGTCCAGCGAAGAGAGGAAAGTCACGAAGACGTCCTGCACCATGTCTTCGGCCTCATCTTCCCGAAAGCCCATGCCCCGGGCCGCCCGGTAGAGGGGCCTGCTGTGTTCGCTCACAAGGGATGCAAGCATCTCCGGATCGCGGCGCCGCAAGCGCAACAACAATTCAGGTCCGGCTAGATCGACTAGCGGCATAAGGATCGGAAACCCTCCTCATTCTGCCAGATCGGCGCCTCCACCGGAATTGCCCGAACAGCGCTGTAAGAAATCCACTGCGTTCGGCACTCAAACATCGGAAGCCGGATAGACCGGCAGTTCCGATAAAAACCCAAAGGAAATCAAGACCTATGAAACTCAACACTGCGTTTTCGAATCTTTCACTCGGAGTCGCGCTCGCCGTGGCTTCGTTCACCATATCCCCCCTGTTTGCCGCTGAGAAGTCGTTCCAGGGCGACCGTGTCACCGTCGAATCCGGCAAGTCCTTCGACGACGTGACGAAGGCCGTAAAGATGCTAGTCGCCAAGAACGGCATGATGGTCCTGGCGGAAGTGGACCATGGCAAGATCCTGTCCATGACCGGCCTCAAGCTCAATGCCAAGCTGTTCCTGGTGGGCAATCCGATGGTCGGCAAACAACTCTTCGAGCAGAACCACTCAGTCGGCCTCTACATCCCAGTGCGGTTGTACGTTTACACCGATGCCAACGGCAAGACATTCGTCGAATACGACAAGCCCTCCAGCCTGCTCTCTCAGTTCGACGACGAGAAGATCGGCATGGTTGCGAAAATGCTCGATGAGAAAATCGGCGGCATGGCCGGCATGGCCGCGCAGTAACCCAGGAATCCCGCGGGGGCGCCGGAGCGTCCCCGAACTCTCCGGAAAGGAATTTTCCCATGCGTACAATCAACTGGAAACGCGGTCTCGTTTTGCTGCCTGTCATTGGGCTGGCCGCGGTCGCTCCCAATGCCTTCCCAGCTGCCCAACTGGGCTATGCCCCTCTGCACGATCTGGCGCTGTACGCGATCCTGCCTGCTCTCGCCGCGCTGATCGGCCTGGCGACTTTAAGTCTTTTCAAGGGCTGGCGTGACATCGCTGAAGTCATCTTCCCAGGCGCCATGGCAGGGGGTATCGCGACTCTAGCGCTCGAAGTGATTCGGTACCCTGGATTCCGTCTGGGCTATATGCCGGGAAATCTACCGGAGTTGATGGGTGTACTGCTGCTGGATCGTTTTGCGGAAGGGCCATCCACTGCCTCCACGCTTGCCGGATTCGCTTATCATGCCTGGAATGGCGCCAGTTTTGGCATCATCTTCGCCGCATTGGCCCGCATCGGTTTCGTTCGTCGAACGCCAGCTTGGACAACTGCTTATGGGATTCTGATCGGCATCGGCTTCCTGGCCAGCCCGGTAGTTCAGAGTCTCGGCGCCGGCCTTTTCGGCGTGGACTTCGGCTGGCCCTTCGCGGCAACGGTTTTGGCTGCGCACGCCGCGTTCGGCTTCGTGTTGTCGTTTCTACTTCGGATGGCCGAATCGTGCCTTTGCCGAATCTTCCCGGAACCACTGCCGGGACTCGAAAACTCGGGTGGCCCCTACGAGGCAAGCCGTTGACGCACCTTCATTGTGATGACGTTCTTTCCTGCCGTCCCATCGAATGATCTCCGCAATCATACCCGCTCTCAACGAAGAAGCTGAAATCGCCGAGACTATCCGGGCGCTGCTGGCCCAGGCGGACGAGATTGAGGTGATTGTCGTCGACGGAGGAAGTTCCGATGCCACCGTTCAGATTGCAGAGAGCTTTGGCGTGGTGGCGGTCGTTCGCTCTGAACGAGGGAGGGGCAAACAAATGCACGCTGGCGCTTTGGCCGCACGCGGTGACATCCTCTGGTTCCTCCACGCAGACACCAGAGCCTGCGCAACTGCCACGCATCAGATGATCAAGGCGTTGCGGTCACCCGGGATTGCCGGGGGCAACTTCACTCTTGCATTTGATGGCCACACTCTTGGGGCGCGCCTTCTGAACTTCGTGCAGCCGCTGATGAAGATGCTTCGATGCTATTACGGTGACTCGACGATTTTCGTGAAAAGAGACGTTTACTTTCAGCTCGGTGGCTTCCAGCCCTACCCGTTGTTCGAAGACGCCGATCTGATCGGCAAGATCCGAACAACTGGTCTGTTCCTATCCTTGCCTGAACTCGTAACTACATCGTCCCGGCGATTTGAAGGCCGGAGTTTCCTGGCGACGTGTACTCAATGGTCGGCCATGCAGTTGCTCTATTGGATTGGGGTACCGGCCGAAACGCTCGGACCTCTTTACGCTCCAATCCGCCGGGCGAGGTCGAGGCCGGAAGCGAGCCGGCAGGCTCCTTGATTGTTCGGTCTTCGCGGTCCTCCTAAATGGCTTCGATAAGAGATATTGGCAAGCTGTAAGATTTGCCACCGGTTATTCACTCACATAACGTGATGAAGAGGATCAATATCATATCGATTCAGTTGTTGATCGCGGCATTGCCGGGCGTCGTCGCAGCGGCTGATCTGGACCACTCCAGGTGGGACGCGCTAGTGAAGCAGTATATAAACACGGAAGCGCGTGTGGACTACACCAGTTTGAAAGCACATGGGTTGGCGGAACTCGACGCCTATCTGAGCGAGCTGGCGGCCCCTTGGCCTTCCGGCATGGCGCCGGCAGCCACGGAAGCGGCGTTGATCAATTCCTACAACGCTTTGACTGTCCGCTGGATCCTCTCTAACTACCCGGTGGAGAGTATCCGAAAGACAATCGACCCATTCACGGCTGCCAGACACACGCTCGATGGCAGCCTGGTTTCGTTGGATAAAATCGAAGAACGCCTTCGAGCCATGGGTGATCCGCGCATCCACGCCGCGCTGGTCTGCGCTGCCAGAAGCTGTCCACCGCTGCGTTGCGAAGCCTATGTCTCCGGACGCATTGAGCAGCAACTGGACGACAATGTTCGAACCTGGCTGGCGAACCCGCAACTGAACGATTTCGTCCCCACGCAACGTCTGGCGCGCGTCAGCTCAATCTTCAAATGGTACTCCGGCGACTTCGAACCAACAGGAGGGCTCAATCCCTTCCTGGCACGCTTCGCGCCCACCGGTAGCGCGGACTTTCTCCGAGGCCCGGATGCGAAGATCGAGTTTAAAACCTACAACTGGGGTCTGAATGACGCGACCACGCTCGGCGGCGGCTATTCCGAGTTGGAATTCTATGGAGACATCGTTCGCGGCGGTCTTCGCACGCCATGGATATCCGGAGCCCTCTTCGCTTTCATCCTAACCGGTGCTCTCTGGATCCTTCGACGCCGGGCGAAATCGCGTAAAGCGGGACACGCGTGAGATACGAATACGACATGCTGGTGATCGGCGGCGGAGCAGCCGGACTGACCGCTGCCGGCATGTCCGCGGTCCTGGGAGCGAAGACCGCGCTCATCGAAGCAAACATGCTGGGTGGCGACTGTACCTGGCATGGCTGCGTTCCCAGCAAGAGCCTGCTGAAGGCCGCGAAGGTGGCCCACCAGTGCCGGACAGCCGCCCGTTACGGGCTTAAACCATCAGAGCAAGAACATGATTTGGCGACGGTGATGGCACGGGTTCGAGCCATCCGGCAACATGTTTACGACGATGCCGACGCTCCGCCCCACTTTGAAAAGCTCGGCGTGGAAGTCATCAAGGGCCACGCGCGCTTTGTCTCCCCCCATCGCGTTGAGGTGAGTAACGGCGGTTCCGCGCGGCACCTCACGTCACGGCACTTCGTTGTGGCAACGGGCACTTCACCGCGCCGCTTGGAAATTCCTCGCGATCAAGACATGAACCTCCTGACCAACGAAACGCTTTTCGACTTGGACCGGTTGCCGAAGCACTTACTTGTGCTCGGCGCAGGCCCCATCGGAATGGAGATGGCGCAGGCGTTTCGACGCCTGGGATCCGAGGTGACCGTGGTCACCACCTCGCATCGGATACTGGTGCGGGATGATGCTGAACTCACTACCCTGCTACTTGAGCATCTCCGCGGGGAGGGCATCCGGTTCATCCTGGGGACTGAAATCGTGAAGTTCGAGCAGGGGGCGGCCTATACCGGCGAAGGAGAGCGATTGGATGTGGACGCTGTCCTGGTTGCGGTAGGCCGAATACCGAATACCGCATCTCTGAACCTCGCCGCCGCGGGCGTTCAGTCAAATGAGAAGGGGATCATTGTCGATCGCCGCTGCCGGTCTTCCGTAAGGCATATCTACGCCGCCGGCGACGTCGCGGGCAGATATTTGTTCACCCATATGGCCGAGCACATGGCCAAGGTCGCCGTGACGAACGCAATCCTGCATTTTCCGTCCCGCATGGACGAACATCATGTCCCGTGGACCACGTTCACGGATCCGGAGCTGGCGCACGTTGGACGGAATGAAGACGAATTGCGCCGCGCGGGTGTAAAGCACTCGGTGTATCGCTTCCCCTTCACGCGGTTGGACCGCGCTATCACCGATTCGGAGACGACCGGGATGATCAAGGTGCTGGCGGATCGATGGGGACGAATTCTGGGCGTATCGATTCTGGGTGCAAATGCCGGAGAACTGATTGGTGAGTATGCGCTGGCGATGAAGAATGGCATCCGGCTGGACAAGGTTTCTGCGACGATCCACCCATATCCGACATACGGCCTGGGAAACCGGCGCGCCGCGGACCTCTTCATGACCGCAAAGTTCACTCCGCGCATAGCGTGGTGGCTTCGCCGGTTGCTTGGGTTGCGAGGAACCGATCGAGGCGTGTTAGCGGTGCAGCAGCCCGGCTCCTGAGGCTGGCCGGTAAAGATTGATTCGAAGTTCAGAGAGGCCCGGGTTCATGTCCCGAATCATTGTTTTCGATGCCAACGAGACGCTGCTTGACGTGAGCGCGATGGAGCCTCGCTTTATCCGGATCTTCGGTGAGCCCAGCGCACTGCGAATACCGATTTCACGGCCGATCTCACTAAGATTGATTCCGTCGCGCCAGTAATAGGCACAGTGGTTGAGGGTGTGGCTGCGGTCCTGCGAGTCGAAAAAATCGGTCGGGGAGACGAATTATCGATCCGCCGAATTCTTCAGAACGGGTTCAAAGACTTGCACCAGCCCCCGCATCGCGATAGGGCAGCGGATGCGAGGGCGGCGACTGTAATGGCGAAAAGACCGCGCGCTGTCCGCCCGACTCGAGCACAATATGCACCTCATACACAATTCGGGCTGACTGCGAAAAGGTAACAGCGTGCTATAAAGGCAAAAGGCCGTGTTTGGGACCTCGGGACGTTGCTGTTGGAGCTTAAGCATATGTTCAGTTCCGGCTATCGTAAGTTGTTTGTGCTGCTTTCCCTTTTCGCGCTGGCAGTGGCGGCGGGTTCTTTCGTGCGATCGCACCGGCCGCTTCCCGCTGTGCGCGGCTCCGGCTTGGCGGGCGCGTGGAGTGTAGAGAAATCGGGCTCCGGACTCGCTGTTAAGTGGAATTTCGATGCGCCGATCTTCCGCAACGCGCGGAATGTCACGCTGGAAATTGAAGACGGCAATGAACGGCGGGATATCTCTCTCAATCCCAACGAACGGGCCAGTCCGCTGTACCTTGCACCGCGCGAGGCCGACGTGACATTGCGTTTGCGAATTCAGCCGGCCGGCGCTGGAGAACCCGAAAAGATCGAAGTGATCCGGTTGGTGTCGCACAAGGCGCGGACGGTTGCGGAAGCGCCGAAGCGGACCGATGCCGCGCCGACGGTTCCCGATGAGGGTTCCCGATCCCGGCTGGAATCTCCGGTTTCCGTCTGGCGTGTGCGTGCGTTTGCTCCCCCTTCGCTTACGAGCCAACTTGGGGACGACGGGATGGAAGTGACGGTCTACGTGAAAATTGAGCCATCGGGAAAAGTGAGCGAGGCCACTACGCGTCCATACAGCGATGCGACGGAGGCCGCGCTGGCGAAGATTGCCGCCGAAGCCGCTTTGGAGTGGAAGTTCCAGCCGTTGAAGGGCGACAGCCGCAACGCCATCTACCGAGATTTTGTGATCCACTTCAAATTTTCCAAGACTTGAGCTTTTTGTGTAGCATGGCTGAAGACTTATGTTACGTACAACCCCAATTCTCGCCATAGTTCTGCTTGCATCAAGCGCGCTGGCGTTCGCCGATGAATATCCGCTCGGGCCCGATTCGCAACCGCAGGCCGGTGTGCCGAAAGGGACCGTCACGCAGCACCAGTGGACGAGCAAGATCTTCCCGGGCACCGTGCGCGACTACTGGGTGTATGTTCCGGCACAGTACAAGGCGGACAAGCCCGCATGCCTGATGGTGTTTCAGGACGGCGGCGGATTTGTGGGGGAAAAGAGCACGTGGCACGCGCCGATTGTATTGGATAACCTGATTCAAAAAGGTGCGATGCCGGTGACGATTGGCATCTTTATCAACCCTGGCGTGATGCCCGCGCTGGCCGGCAACCAGCAGGCGCGTTTCAACCGCAGTTTCGAATACGACGCGCTGGGTGACCGCTACGCGAAGTTTCTGATTGAGGAAATTATTCCGGAGGTGGGCAGGGATTATAAACTCTCAGTGGATCCGGATGACCGGGGATTGTTAGGTTCGAGTTCAGGCGCCATTGCGGCGTTCAACGCGGCGTGGAACCGGCCAGATCAGTTTCGCCGGGTGATCAGCTTTATCGGCAGCTATACCAACCTGCGCGGTGCGGAACTTCTGTCGTCGTTGATTCGCAAGACGGAGCCCAAGCCGCTGCGTGTGTTTCTACAGGATGGCAAGAACGACCAGAACATTTATTCAGGGAATTGGTTTATTGCGAATCAAGACATGGCGTCGGCGCTGCAGTATGCGGGATACGATTCCACTTTTGTGGTGGGCACCGAAGGGCACAACGGAAAGCACGGGTCGGCGATTCTGCCGGATGCGCTGAAGTGGTTGTGGCGGGAGTATCCGAAGCCGGTGGCGAAGTCGACGGCGACGGTCGCGCGGAACGTGACCAGCTTCCTGGACCCGGGCAAAGAGTGGGAACTGGTGGGAGACGGGTACAAGTTTACCGAAGGTCCGGCGGTGGACAATCAAGGGAACGTCTTCTTCAGCGACATTCCGAACAACCGCGTTCACAGGATCGGACTGGACGGCAAGGTGACGGTGTTCAAAGAAGATTCAGGCGGCACCAACGGCTTGATGTTCGGCCCGGATGGCCGGCTGTACGCCTGCCAGAACGGGCGCAAGCGGATTGTGGCATGGGCGCCGGATGGCAGTGAGGCGGTGATTGCCGAGGGCGTGAATTCGAATGACCTGGTGGTGAACGCGCGGAACGAAATCTACTTCACTGAGCCGCCGGCGAAGAAGGTCTGGTTCATTGATGCGAAGGGCGCCAAGCGTGTGGTGCATGAGGGGATTGCGTTTCCGAATGGAGTGCGGCTCTCGCCGGATCAGTCGTTGTTGATGGTGGCCGATACGCAGGGTAAGTGGGTGTGGTCGTTCCAGGTGATGCCCGGCGGGTCGCTGGCGAATGGAGTGCCGTTTCACAGGCTGGAGACGATGGACGATTCCTCGGCGAGCGGCGCGGATGGGATGACGGTGGACAGCGACGGTTATCTTTACGTGGCGAGCAAAATGGGAGTGCAGATCTGCGATCAGGCGGGGCGGGTGATGGCGATTATTTCGAAGCCGCAAATGGCGCCGCTATCGAACGTGGTGTTCGGAGGGGCGGATTTGCAGACACTGTACGCGACCAATGGCGATAAGGTGTACCGGCGTCATTTGCGTGCGAAAGGCGTGTTTCCCGTGGACGGTGGTGACGCCGCCGAAGCCGCAATTGTAACGGTCGTCTATCTCGACCTGGTAACCGCTCACCATGCGGTTGGTCTCGTTCGCCATCCCGACTACGGCCATCAGTTCGACGAACATGGAATCCGTCATGCCGGCTTTGCGCGCGGCTGCCGTGTGGGAGGCGATGCAGTAGCCGCATTGGTTGGTGGTGCTGACGGCGAG
>JANXXV010000916.1 GCA_025350445.1 Bryobacteraceae bacterium
CCCCGATGCCGGTCCGGTTCACTCCCCTCCGCGTAAATCCGAATCGGAGCTGATTGACTGAATCCGGCGAGATGGTGTAAGCATAGTCCGCCGCGACGGAGTCGGCCCGGGTTGAAGTGTCGCCAATCACGCCCGAAGTGAGGCTGCCGCTGCCATCGGGCAGTGGTGTCCCAGGCGCCGAGCTATCGCGCAGGTAAGTGTAGCGGCCAAACAGCCGGTGGCGCTCGCCAAAATAACGGTCCAGCCTGGTGTCGAAAAGATCCTGATCGGTGGAATCGATTCCAACGCGGCGGTAGTTGTTGGTGGCGGCCTCACGCCCGTTGACGAAGACATTCGGCAGCGGATATCGATTCAAGAGAGCAGCCGCGGCGGAGTCGAACCGGCTCGCGGGAATCGTGTTGTTCGGGAAGAGGTCCGTCCGGCGCGCAGTGGCTGGGTCGTATATCGGGGCAGTAAATAGTCCTGAGCGCTGTGCGCTGGTGGGCACCGAACTAATGCGTGTGTTCCCGATTCGCAGACGCGTGCCTTGCCAATCGGCGAAGAAAAACGTCTTGTTCTTTTGGATCGGCCCGCCCGCCACCAAGCCGTATTGATTCCGCTTGAATGGCGGCTTTGCACCCGCGGGCGCAAAATAGTTACGCGCATTCAGCATCTCGTTCCGCAGGTACTCGAACAAAGTTCCGTGGAATTCGTTGGTCCCGGACTTAGTGCCAACCTGAACCACGCCACCGTTGGACCGCCCGTACTCGGCGGAATAGCTGTTGATCTGGACGCGGAATTCCTGAATGGCGTCGATCACCGGGAAGTAGGCCACCTGCCCGGGTTCCGGCTGCAAGACGCTGATTCCGTCGTATATGTATTCGCTGGTCCGGGGCCGGCTGCCGTTAATCCGCGGCAACAGCGACGGGGACGAAGTGGAACCGGGAGGCAACGCTACGCCGGGTGCCAGCGCAACTAAAGGGACGAAGTTTCTGCCGTCCAGCGGAAGCGCATCGACCTTGCGTTGGTCCACAAGGAAGCTTTCGGTTCCGGAGGTAGTCTGCAGCAGAGGCAGTGCGGCATTCACTTCGATCGTCTGCGTGATTTCGCCCACCTGCAGTTGCAGGTCCAATGCAATCCGGTCGGCCACGCGCACATCCACGCCCGCCCGGCGTAGCGTGGAAAAGCCAGGTTTGGAAACGGCAACCACAAACCTGCCGGATGGCAATGCGGAAAAGTGATACTCGCCAGCCTCACTGGTGACAGTCTTCGAAGCCACGCCAGTGCCTTGTTCCTGCGCCTCGACGGCTGCCCCGGTAACCGCCAAGCCCGAAGCATCCCGCACCCGGCCGAACAACTCCGCGCGTCCCACTTGGCCGGACGCGGCCGAAAGCGACAGCAGGGAAAATAGCAACGCTCGTGTTAGTGTGGGAGTCGGCATCGATATGTGTGTAGCGAAAAACAGACCATGTCTTGCATCTAAGACATTATCACAATGACCGGCGTTGAAAACAATCTCGCAGCCATCCGCCGGAAACGGGGACTCTCCGCCGCCCAACTAGCCGAACTGGTAAACGTCAGCCGTCAGACCATTTACGCCATGGAAGCGGGCAGCTACGTGCCGAACACAGCCGTCGCGCTGAAGCTTGCGCGGGTGCTGGAGGCCTCAGTCGAGGACCTGTTCACCTTGCCGGGGGAATCTGTCGGGCCAGAGCTTCGGGTGGAACCCGCGACGCTTCTACCGGGTTCGGGAAAGCCGCAACCGGGACAGCCCGTTCAGCTCTGCCAGGTGGACAAGCGTCTGATGGCCTCTTCGCCATCTCCTTTACCTTGGTATTTCCCGGCTAGCGATGCCGTGGTTACGGCCAGCCCCGCAGCGGCGGGAAAGGCGAAAGTCCAGGTTTTTCACGCGGACGCCCAGTTTGGCAACAGGATATTGATTGCGGGCTGCGACCCCGGCATCTCTGTGCTGGCGCGTCATGTTCAGGCTGCCGGCGTCGAGCTCGTTCTGGCGCATCGCAACAGTTCCCAAGCGCTCGCACTGCTCAAAGAGGGCGTGGTCCACGTAGCGGGTACTCACCTGCGGGATGAGGAAAGCGGCGAATCGAACATCCCCGAAATTGGGCGGCTTTTTCCAAAGAATTCAGTGGCGGTGATCTCATTTGCAATCTGGGAAGAGGGCATCGTTACCGCGAACGGCAATCCGAAATCGATTAAGGAGATCGCGGACTTCGCGCGCGCCGGCGTGTCGATCGTGAACAGGGAACCGGGAGCCGGAACCAGGCATCTTCTGGATTCCCGATTGAAGGCGCTAAAAATCAGCGGGGCTAGCATCAGCGGCTACGACCGGACCGTACAAGGGCATCTGCCGGCGGCGTGGCAGGTAAAATCAGGCGCGGTTGATTGCTGCATCGCGACGCGCGCGGCCGCGCGGGTGTTCGGCCTGGGATTCATTCCCCTCATCAGCGAACGGTACGATCTGGCCATTCGACGCCGGCATCTGGATCTTCCAGGGGTGCAAGCGCTGCTGGACACGCTGGGACGGACCAGCTTTCGCCGGGAACTGGAAGGCCTGGGCGGGTATGATACCCGCGCCGCCGGCCAGCGGATGTTGTGACTTACTTCGCTTCGACGCCTCTACCGCGTGGATAGCAGATCCTGCTTACGTGCGGCGCCGCGAACCACATCCCTTCTTCTGCGTAAATGGTTTTCACGAAGCAGAACTGCTTACCTTGCTCTTTCAATGACCGGGGAACATCAAGGACCTGCAAATACTGTTCCTGGCCCATCACCGATGCCGACATGCGGGTGGCCATATTGAGACGCTCATCGAATCGTCCCTGGGTCAAGTCGAAGATGTAGATTTCGCTCGATTCCGCGTCGTCCCCGTGTGAATCGGACTCAACCACCAGTTCGTCCCGGCCATCTCCGGTTAGATCCACCAGCCGGATCCCCTGAAAGCTCTTGTGGCCATGAGAGTCCAGCACCAGCCGCTCGGTCACCTTCCAAGCGGAGCCCAATCGAGTGAGATGCAGCAGCAGCGGGACGGAAGAGCATTGCGCATTCGCGGAAACACCCGCGAACCCATACTGCATAATGGTGAGCCAATCGGTACCGGGCGTCCGCGCCCCTGGCCACATATACAGCCGGAGGCGAACTTCGCGCTTGTTGCCCGCGCCCTGGGCGGCACACCGCTCGGTCTCGTTCGCCGGCTTACCGGTCACGCCATAGACCTTCTCCTGTGCCATCGCATCCGGAAACGTAAGTGCATTCTTCTTTAAATTATTCGGCCGCCAGGTGGAATCGATTGTCTTGCCCGGCAGCAGAGAAATCTCCATGCCGGGAAAGGCGGCAGCCAGTATCTGAGCGCGTAGCGCTTCGTCCGTCACGGGCTCCGTGGTGGCCAGGGCGTTGTTCGCCAGAAGTATAGAAGGCAATAAGAATTTGAACACCCGTCTCTCCTACCAGTACACCCGCGGAAAGCGCATACGGAATCGCTCATCCCGGCAAGCCTTAGGTATTTTTAACGTACCTCTACGGTGAATTTTGTCTCCGCACTCACCTCGCATCCGCTATATTGAAGAATTCCAACCGAACTGGCTGCATGCTGCTCTTCTCGCCGATCTACTTCGTATTTCTGACAGCGATCTTCTTCCTATACTGGCCGCTGGCGCGAATCCGCGCGTTGTCGCTCGCGGTCGTCTTATTTGCCAATTACTTCTTTTACCTGAAGTTCGATCTTTTCTACCTCGCGCTCATTCCCGCGGCATCCACAATCGACTTCCTGCTGGCGCTCGGCATGCAAAAGATCAATCGCCAGGCAGGGCGCCGGTTCCTGGTCTCGCTAAGCATTTTACTGAATCTTGGAATTCTGGCAACTTTCAAATACATGCCGCTGGTAAAGTCCGATTGGAGCTGGGTGTTTCCGCTCGGCATCTCCTTTTACACCTTTCAGGCGTTGAGTTACACGATTGATGTTTACCGGCGGGATGCGAAAGCTACGTCCAGCATCCTCGCGTACCTGACAGCCGTGTCGTTCTTCCCCACTATACTCGCCGGTCCCATCACTCGTCCCGCATCGCTGATTGCTCAGTTCGAAATGCCAGACAAGAAGCTGTTACCAGCCGACGGCGGACGGGCGCTGTTCCTGATCGGACTGGGTCTCATTAAGAAGCTGCTCATCGCGGATTACCTGGCCGACAATCTGGTAAATCGGGTCTTCGACCTTCCAAAGCTGTATTCCGGATTCGAGGTTCTGATCGGCGTCTACGGCTACGCCGCCCAGCTCTATTACGATTTTTCGGGCTATACCGATATCGCAATCGGGTCCGCTCTGCTGTTGGGCCTGAAGCTGCCGGTGAACTTCAACCGTCCCTACGAATCGGAAAATATCGCCGACTTCTGGCGGCGCTGGCATATCTCACTGTCGTCCTGGCTGCGCGATTATCTGTACTTCTCGCTGCCGGGCCTGCGGTCGAAATGGAAGATCTTCACCTACAGCAATCTGGTGATTACCATGTTGCTGGGCGGCCTGTGGCACGGCGCCAGTTGGAATTTCGCCACCTGGGGACTCTTGCACGGAGTCGCGCTTGCTCTGCAACGGGCATTCCAGGTTTTCCGCAAGAACGCTAAGCCATCGCCGAATCCCGCCGCGCGGTTCCTACGGATTTTCGTCACCGTACACTTCGTTTGTTTCGCGTGGGTCTTCTTCCGTGCGCCAAACTTTCCCGCTGCCGTGTCTATTCTGGAGCGGATCGCTTCGCTGACGTTCTCAACCGCGAACATTTCCGCATCCTTTGCGCTGATATTGCTCCTAGGAATCGTCTTTCATTTCGCGCCAAAGAGGATCTACGAATTCAGCATGAAGACCTATACCGCCTCGCCCGCGGTAGTGCAGGCAGCGGCGCTGGCGTTGCTGGTGCTTGCCATTCAGTATGTGGCCGCCACCGGCTCCGCTCCGTTCATCTATACGAAGTTCTGATTCCAATGACCTGGCTGCCACTGAAGACATCAATCACCGTCGCCGCCTTCGTGGCCATTGCGGCCTTGCCGGAGTTGATTCCCCAACTGGCGAACTTCAAGATCGTCGAATGGAAAGAGCTAGGTTCGGTGCTCGACTTTCATGGCAAAGATACTCAGTCCGAGGTAGAGGCGGAACAAGCGCGCCTGAATCCGGATACCCCGCTGCACAGCGATTCCATTTACCCGCTGCGGGACCCCGGCGCCAGCCTCGATCACTTTTACGAATCGTTGTTTCAAACGGAATTGCGCAACGACGGCGCGGTAACTAAAATCCTTCACTACGGCGACTCCCCGACAACCGCCGATCTCATCACCGCCGACCTGCGCATCCTCTTACAGAAGCAGTTTGGAGACGCCGGCCATGGCTATGTTCTCGTGGGTAAACCATGGGCCTGGTATGGGCACCGCGGATTTGAAATCGATAATTCCGGCTGGCAGATAACGCCCGCCAATCAGAGTGAGGTCCGCAATGGCCTCTTCGGGCTGGGCGGCGTAGTTTTCCGCGGCTCGCCCGGTTCGGCTACCCGGCTAACCGCCCGCGATTCCGGTTATACACAGGTGGAAATCTCGTATCTTCATGAACCTGGCGGCGGAATCTTCGAAATGCTGGCGGGTGGAAAATCGTTGGGTGACATTGATACAAACTACCCGGAAGTTCTTTCCGGCTTTGCTTCGTTCCCCATCCCCCCCGAGTCGAAACGATTTGAGCTTCGTGTCATGAGCGGAAGCCCCCGCCTTTTCGGCGCCCACTTTACCAAGCCCGGCCCTGGAATTGTCTACAACAGCCTCGGCGTGAACGGAGCGTATGTGGCCATCCTTTCCCGCATGTTCCAGGAACGCCATTGGTCTGAACAGTTGAAGCACTACAAGCCCGACCTGATCATCGTCAACTACGGCACCAACGAAAGCGTATACGCTTCTTTTGTGGACACGTCCTACACAAAGGAGCTTCGTGAAGTCATTCGCCGAATTCATGCCGCTTTACCCGAGACATCTATTTTGGTGATGAGTCCCATGGATAGAGGCCAGCGCACGCCCACCGGCGAAATCGCCTCCGTGCCTGCCCTGGTGCGGCTGGTGAATTTACAACAACAGATCGCATCGGAGACCGGCTGCGGATTCTTCAACACCTTTCAAGCGATGGGCGGCCCCGGCACCATGGGGCGCTGGTATAACGCCGAACACCGGCTGGTGAGTGCCGACTTCATCCACCCCATGCCGGGCGGCGCAAAGCTGGTGGGCAACCTGTTGTATCGCGCATTGACCAACGGATATAACAAATACAAGCTTCGCAGAATGCAGGAACGCCTTGCCTCCGCCGCCCCGATCCGCGGAAAAGGAAAGGCGGCGGCCGCCCGTTGACGCGACGCCTCTTCCTCTCGATGCTGGCCGGCGCAACGCCTCTGCCGGCGGTTATTTCCAAAGCGAAGAAGCGAAGGAAGAAGGCCGCGAAGCCATCAGCACCGGCCATCAGCGCCAAGGCCCGCACCGCCGCGCTGGAGAGCGTGACCGAACAACTCCAAAACAGCCCCGTGACCTATGAGAACGCCGCTGGACTGGTGCCATTCTTTGAGCAGCTATACCGCAAGGGACCCGTCTCCATCCTGCATTACGGCGATTCGCACACTGCCGCCGATGAGTGGACCGGACATCTCCGCGAGCTGTTTCAAGGCAGGTTTGGAAACGGAGGCGCTGGTTTCTCGCACGCGGGACGGCCCTGGAACAGCTACCGCCGCATGGACGTCCGCAGCTTCGGATCGCGCTTCTGGCACAGCGACGGACTTTTCAGCCGCGAGGGCGATGGGCTGTACGGGCTGGCAGGCGTGAGTATTTCCACCACGCGGGCAGGGGAAACCGTTGCACTGAAAGCAGACGGCCCTCTACTGCAGTTCAATTACCTGCAGCAGCCTGGTGGCGGGGCGCTGGAATTGTCCGACGAGGATGTTCCGCTGGACACCATCTCCACCGATGGCGACCTGGCGCCGGGCTACTACAAGCGCGAAGTACAGCCTGGTCCGCATTACTATACACTCCGCACGCGCGACCATGCCCCGGTTCGTCTCTTTGGATGGGTAACCGGAAACATCGACGGCTTGACCTACGAAACACTCGGCATCAACGGCGCGCAGGCATCCATAATTCTGAATTGGGATGCCGCCATCACTGCAAGCAACATAGCCGACCGCAACCCCGCATTGATTGTATTGGCTTACGGAACGAACGAAGCCGGCAACCCGCACCTGACGGCGGACGGCTTTCGCGACTTGCTGATTGAGGTGATCTCCCGCTTTCGCCAAGCCGCGCCGGCCGCGTCGATCCTGCTGATAGGCCCACCCGACCGCTTCGTCCGATCCAAGGGCAAGTGGGTGCCATACGACGCGGTGGATCGCATTGTGAACGCCGAAAGGGAAGCCGCTTTAGCCACCGGATGCGCGTTCCTCGACCTACGCGGTAAATTGGGAGGGAAGGGTACGATGCACGAATGGGCCGTAGCCGGCCTCGCCCAGTTTGATCACGTCCATTTCACTGCGGCAGGCTACCGCTTGATCGCCGAGGCGATGTTCCGGGATTTTATGGACCAGTACGCGATTTTTCTAAAAGCAAGGGAGCAGTAACCTACATCGAATGAATAGACGAGCGAAACTCCTGGAAATTATCCGGCAGGTGTCGAAGCCGGACGCCAACCCGGCGCCGGACGAGTCCCTTTTTGAATCCGGCCTGCTCGATTCATTCGCGCTGCCTGACATGGTGACGGCGATTGAGGCAACTTTCGGCATCAAGATTCCCGACTCGGATCTCAACCCGCGAAAATTCGATTCTATTGAGCGCATCGAGAGTTATCTGGAGACTCATACGTAGACAAGTGGCCTTCATCAAACAATTCGGGGCATATCTCCCATCCCGTATAGTGAGCAACGAGGAGATGGGTGCGAAGGTGGGCTGCGATGCCGATTGGATCGTAAACGTATCCGGCATTGAGCAGCGCCGTTTTGCCGATGAGGAAACGGTAGTGGATCTGGCCACGCGCGCCGCCGAGGATTGCCTTAGCCGCGCGAACATCAAAGCCGCGGACCTGGGCATGATTCTTCTGGCCAGCAGCTCCGCCGAGCGGCGATTCCCCGGCCCCGCAGTGATGGTGGCAAATAGGTTGGGCTTGCATTCCATTCCCTGCCTGGACATCCCAATGGCGAGTGCCGGTTCGCTCTTTGGGATGGTCCTGGCCTCGAAGCTCGCCTCCACTTACGGCAAGATACTGGTGATCGGCGCCGAGAAAATGTCGAGCGTGATTCTTCGGGAGCCGATGGAGCGAGGCGTTGCCATTCTATTCGGAGACGGCGCTGGCGCGTGTCTCATCACCCCGGATGAAGGGCCGGCCCGCATCATCGATTCGGTGATCGAATCCGACGGAGCTTTCTCGGAAGACCTGCGCCTTCCCTTCGACCTGCCGCTCGAAATGAACGGGAGGACCGTGATCCTGCAAGCCTCGCGCAAGATCCCCAGAGCGATTGAAAGCATTCTTACGAAGAACGGCCGCAAAGCGAAAGAGATCGATATTTTCCTGATGCACCAGGCAAATCAGAATCTGATCGTGCGTGTGGCGAAGGCGCTTGGAGTTGCCGAGGAGAAGTTTTATTCAAACATCAAGAGATACGGCAATACATCATCGGCATCGATGTTGATCGCGGCCGCCGAATGGTGGCAGAACGTTGGCATCCGGCCCGGGCTGCCGGTGTGTTTCGCCACGTTCGGGGCGGGTTTCAACTGGGGCGCGATGTTAGCTGAAGGAGTTGCATAATATGCAGAAAATTACAATCAGGATCGATCCGTCATTGTGCATCACCGCGGCGAATTGCTCAGGGATTGCGCCGAAGATTTTTCATATTAACGAAGAGGGACTGGCGGAGGTGATGGATGAAGCCGGGGTCCCGCAGGGCTATGAGCACACGCTTGAAGTTTCGGACACGGATGCGGAGTTGATTGAAGAGGCCGTGGAATCGTGTCCGGCGCGGGCGATTAGCTTGGTGTAAATTCCCGGTTTTGGGCGGTGGGGCAGACGTTTCATCTGAGTGCGACCGCAGATGCTTCATCGCGTAGTGAGGCAATCGCCGCAACCATTTGATGCCCCCGCTTTGCATGACGGGCGATTCAAGTGACGATTTCCACAGGTTACTGTTTGAGCACTTCACGCGTGGCGATCACACCTCGACATTCCGCCCGTTCCAACTTTGAATTCCTTCAAATGCAAAGCATGGGGGAAAACACACGAAGTCCGGAACGATACAGAGGTGCACCCACGGAACTGGTGTTATCGGCTACCGGAAAAAGGAAAGGTTCTGGATCGTGGCGCTGCTTCTTCGACAGGCAGTCACTTCATCACCGATTCGTCGCGATGCCCGGTTAGGATCAGCTAAGCTATGAGAGACTGGCTGTAGAAGAAATGTCAAAGTGAGCCGATAAGACCGATGACGGCTCATGAAACGAAGGGACAAGGATCAAAACCCATTTCTTTTTTCTGAGATGAATGAAGACCCCTGGTGGAGCGAACTTGGTAGTGTTGACGTCTTCGGCAGGCCCGTCATGAGCGGGCTTACAAAGCTAGAATTGTGCGCCAGCCACAATCCCGACCGACCAAGGAGTGGGAAGGGAAAGCCACGATTGCTTGATTTATTCTGTTGCGCCGGTGGCGCTGGTTTAGGATACAGCCGGGCAGGTTTTGAGGTTGTTGGGGTGGATGTCAAGTCGCAGCCGCGCTACCCGTTTACCTTTATCCAAGCTGACGCACTGACGCTTGACCCAAAATTTATCGCTTCGTTTGATGCCGTCCATGCATCCCCGCCTTGCCAATCTTACTCGGATCTAGCTAAGCGGAACGGCAATGCCGATGCATGGCCGCGTCTTGTCGAACCTGTAAGGGATATGCTCGTTCGATCCGGGCGACCCTACATAATTGAAAATGTCGAAGGTGCGCCGCTACGCAATCCGGTCATACTTTGCGGAACGATGTTTAGGGGACTCCGTGTTCTTCGTCACCGATTATTTGAAGTGAACTTCCCTGTCGTAGCGCCTCCGCATGGAATTCATCCTAAATGTCACACGATGGACAAACGAAAATCTCATTACGGCAAGACTGACGATATGCGCGACTTCGTGTCGGTCAATGGCGGCGGAAATTGCAGCGTAGCGGCGGCGCGCGACGCTATGGGGATTGACTGGATGAGCAAGAACGAGTTGAACGAAGCGGTTCCACCGATCTACACTCAGTTCATTGGCGAGCAATTGATGGCCTATCTAATCGGAACAGCACACGTGCCGGCGCGGCGACGAAATGCCTAGGGTCAGCGCGATAGATCGGATTAGAGAATTTTTCCTCGCAAACATAGGTAATGTAGTCACATCGTTTCAAATACGAGACGCCGCCGGCGGCATCACTTCGTGGGATAGGCGCGTCCGTGAGCTACGCGAGAAGGACAAATGGCAGATACTCACACATAACGACACCACGGACTTAAAGCCCGGTCAATACCTCTTGAGAGAGGCCCCGCCGGAAAGTTCACTCAAGTTTGCGCGTGGAATGTCCGCTAAACTTCGGGCCGAGATATTGGACCGAAACGGGTTCACATGTCAGATGTGCGGCCTTACTCCCGGCGACATTGATCCGATGACTAACAGAAAGGTTCGTCTCCACCTCGGACATATCAAAGATAGAAGTTTAGGTGGCAAGGATGAGTTGTCGAATCTCCGTGCACTGTGCTCAACCTGCAATCAAGGCGCAAAGAATATCACATCCGAGAAGCCTACCGGGATTTGGCTTCTCTCGCAAATCAGGAGGGCGGGACAAGACGAGCAGATGGCCGTCCTGCACTGGCTCAGAAAGAAATTCGAGCACGAAAAATTAAAGTAGCCCAAGGCCTGCTCTCAGGGCTATCAGACCTCGGTAGGCGGGAAGCGGCGCAGGATGATACTGCCGATAACCTCAAGGCCGTTTGCTCGGATTGCACCGAGGGAGCAAAGAATCCCATGCTGGATCGTCCGTCCGCGGAAAAGCTTCTGATTCAGGTTCGGCGCGCGATCGGTTCGGATCAACTGCAACTTCATAGTTGGTTAGTCTTTGAGTATCTTGTGCCGGCTTCGAAAATGCTGGAGAAGTGAACACCGTGGACAGGCTTAGTGCCAAAGAGCGTTCCGAAAACATGCGGAAGGTCCGGGCTAAAGACACCGTGCCCGAAATGCTGGTCCGGCGGCTTGTTCACGGCATGGGATTCCGTTACCGGTTGCATGTGACTGCGCTTCCGGGCAAACCAGATCTGGTCTTTCCGCGGCTGAGCAAGATAATCGAAATCCGGGGGTGCTTCTGGCACCTACACAAGTGCCGCAGGGCTCACATTCCGAAATCGGGGATCGAATTCTGGCGCTCCAAATTGAACGGAAACAAGCGCAGGGACAAACGGAACGAGAAGAAGCTCCTTGCACTCGGCTGGACGGTCTGCACGGTTTGGGAATGCGAACTGAAAGACATGGACGAAGTGAAGCGCCGGTTGGCCCGGTTCCTGTCAACTTAGCCAACAGCTCCAGTCCGGACCAGCACGCATCGTCGCCAAAATCTCCTCCCCCAACCACCAGCATTCTGTGATAACAAGTAATCTGACTATTACCAAGGATGGAATGACAATCACAAAACTGTGGTCGACGATTTACCTCGGTGCCCTCTTACTTGCAGGCCCGCTCAGCTTCCCCGACCCCGCTTCCGCCGCCGAAAACGCGAACAAAGTCCAGCCCGGGGAATTGATAATCGACCATCCCACCCTCATCAACCTGGGCTTCGAATGGCTCATCCAAGGCGACGACAACCGCAATGCCCAGGTAGACGTCTCCTACCGCAAACAGGGTGACACCCAGTGGAAGTCCGGAATGCCGCTCCTCCGTCTCCACGGTGAACGAATCTTCCAAACCCAAGGTGTCTTCGACGTCGTCTCTCCCAACATGTTCGCCGGCAGCATTCTAGACCTGGAACCCGACACCGCGTACGAAGCCCGGTTTGTAATCTCAGACCCCGACGGCGTCATCGGCAAGAACAGCAAAACAGTGACGGTGCGCACTCGTCCCGAACCGAAGCCCTACGCGGCCGGCCGGGTATTCCACGTTTATCCCACCGGCTTCAAAGGCACAAAGCTAGAGCCTGCTTTTGACGCGGTCATGTGCGCATATAACTACTACTGCGGCGGCGGAGATACCGTCACCGCCGGCCGCCCTCGCGTCAAACCGGGTGACACCATTCTGGTGCACGCCGGGCTCTACAAATATCACGCGGAATACTACACCGGCGACCGCTCCATCAACGCCACCACTCCTTACGAGGGCACTTACTATCTAACCGCGAACGGCACCCCGGAAAAACCCATCGTCATCAAGGGAGCGGGCGACGGAGAGGTTATCTTCGACGGCAACGGCAACTTCAATCTCTTCAATGTCAAGGCCGCCAGCTACAACTACTTCGAAGGCGTGACCATCCGCAATACCGACATCGCCATCTGGGCCGGCACGCAGTTCATCGCCGGTTCGAAAGGGCTCACCGTAAAGAAGTGCCACTTTGAAAACGTCGCATTTGGAATCTTCACCAACTTCGCCGGTTCCAGCGACTTCTACATTGCCGACAACTATTTCATGGGCCGCGATGACCCCAAACACCTCTTCGGATGGATTGGCGCCTTCTGGGCACAATTCGATGGCGTTGACGGTCAGAAGTTCCCGCCAACCCTCGCGTCCTACACAGCCGTCAGGCTTTACGGACCCGGCCACGTGGTCGCCTATAACTATGTCGCCGATTTCCACGACGGCATCGACATCGAAACGTACGGAAATCCGGACGGCTCACACGCCATTGATGGTCCGCACTACCCACCGAAGGAATTCTGGGACAGACGGCCGGTCGCCATCGATTTCTACAACAACTACATGACGAACTTTCACGACAATGCTTTCGAGATCGACGGCAGCATGCACAACGTTCGCGTCATGCGAAACATGATGGTGAATTCGGCGTCTCACCCATTCTGCAATCAGCCCGCCATCGGAGGGCCGGTCTATTGGATTCGCAACATCGCCTACCACGCGCCCGGCGGGTCTACCAGAATGACCAACGGCGCCGCGGGCGTGCTCTTTTACAACAACACCATCCTGACTGAGACCTCCGCCGGATCTTCGGCAAACGTGCACTGGCGCAACAACCTGATGCTCGGGGAAAATTCCGCCCCTGCGATTTTCAGCGTCAATACGAACACGAACTACAGCACTTCGGATTACAACGGCTTTCGCCCGAATCCAGGAGCAGCCTTCTCGTTTCAATGGAATTCGCCGCCGTCGAATATTCAGGCGGACTACAGCGGCTTACTGCGCGCCGTCCCCGGAATCCCCGGACGTGGAGCAGGTCAGGTACCCAATCCATCACTGGAAGTGCGCCGCTTCGCCACCCTCGCGGAATACAGCGGCGCGACGCATCAGGATCAGCACAGTGTCGCCCTCGACTACGACGTCTTCGTCAACGTTCCGCGCCTGGACGCGAAAGATCTCAAGACCGTTCAAAAATTGTACAAAGCGGAAGACCTCGATTTCAGTCTCAAGCCTGGTTCAGCGGCAATTGATCGCGGCGTGATAATACCCAATGTTACGGATGGCTTCAGCGGCCAGGCGCCGGACCTCGGGGCCTTGGAAGCCGGTCAACCTCCGCCGCACTATGGTCCGCGGCCCTAAGCGGATTTCTTGCCGCGAGTCTTCGCATTTTTCGCAACGCGCAAGCTCCACGCGGTGCGCAGCGCGCCGGTCAATACATCATCCGGCGCCTTCGCCAATCGAATGTGAGTCATTCCCATTCTTCCCCATCCGCCCGCAATGGGAACGAAGACTTCGGGAAGTTCTTCGACGAACGCCGCCTGCTGTTCCAGCGTCAGCATCAGGTTTCCGAATCCCAGATTCTGAGAGGCGAGAGTAGCAAATATCCTCCCACCGGCGCGAAAGTCGGGCGACCCCATATGCGAACTCTCCTCCGCACCTTCCAGGCTCAGGGCAATCCGGCGAAAGTCTTCAGCATTCATTGGAGGTTGGTCCTATTTTAGCCACTCCGGAAAAAGATCTGCGAAAATGAAGATTCCTCCTAATGCTCAAAAGCATCACCGTGCATGGGGCGCGGCAACACAATCTCAAGAACATAGACGTTGAGATCCCGCGCAACACTTTTACCGTCATCACCGGACTCAGCGGTTCCGGCAAGTCCTCGCTTGCCTTCGATACGATTTACGCCGAAGGACAGCGCCGCTACGTGGAGACTCTCTCGCCCTACGCGCGGCAGTTCCTGGACCAGATGGAGCGCCCGGAAGTCGATTCCATAGACGGTCTCAGCCCAGCCATCTCCATTGAGCAAAAGACCACCAGCCGCAGCCCCCGGTCCACCGTCGGCACC
>JANXXV010000445.1 GCA_025350445.1 Bryobacteraceae bacterium
GCAAAGACCTCCTCGAATCGGTGATTCCGTTCTGGCTGAAGCATGCGCCGGACCGCCAATGCGGGGGTTATTTCACCTGTCTCGACCGGGATGGAACCGTCTACGATACACGGAAATACGTCTGGCTGCAGGGCCGGATGGTGTGGATGTTCAGCAAGCTATACAACGAACTGGAGCAGCGCCCCGAGTGGCTCGATATGGCTAAACTCGGTGTCGATTTCATCCGGCGGTATGCGCGGGATGAAAAGGGCCGGTGTTATTTCAGCCTGACGCGGGAAGGCGGCCCGGCGGTCTATCAGCGGAAGCCGTATGCGGCAGTTTTCATGATGATGGGCCTGCTGGAGTATTCGAAGATTACCGGCGACACAGAAATTCGTAGTGAAGCCGTCTCCCTATTCTGGTCGATTCGCGATTGGATCGCCAATCCGGCGCTGATGGACAGGCCGGTTTTTCCAGGCGGCTCCGCGGTCAGTAGCTTGGCGGACATCATGGTGGTAGCCTCCATGGCGATGGAGTTGGCGGTGGTATCCCCCGATCCCAGGTACGGCGAGATTATGCAGGAGTGTCTGGCAGCGGCGTTTCTGCACTTCGATGCGGACCGGCGCATCTTGATGGAAACGGTCGCCGTGGACGGATCGAACCTCGCCGCCACTCCGGAGGGACGGCTCTTCTGCCCAGGCAGTTCACTGGAAGTAGCCTGGTTCCTGCTGCATGTGTTGCGGCGATTTCCGGATGCGACGCGCCAGAGGCAGGTGCTTGAGATTATCGAAGGCTCGCTGGAATTCGGTTGGGATCGGGATTACGGCGGTTTGTATTACTTCATGGACGTCCAGGGCCGGCCAGCTCTGCAGTTGGAATCGTCTATGAAGCTGTGGTGGCCGCATACTGAGGCGCTTTACGCGGTGCTGCTGGCGTACTCTATTACCGGAGAAGACAAATGGTTGAGCTGGCTGGAACGGCTGGACGTCTACGCCTACCGGCATTTCGCCGATGTGGAATATGGAGAATGGTTTGCTTACTGCGACCGGCAGGGCAACTTGACACACACTCTGAAGGGAAACAACTACAAAGGAGCGTTTCACGTTCCGCGGTTTCTGTTGTTGAGCGTCCAGTTGCTGGAGCAAATGCTCAGCGGAGTTGCTGTTTGATGATCTCGTCCTTGATCGCTTTGTCGTTCGCAAGTAGAAACGCCTTGTTCGCGCAAGGATTTTGAATCTTAACTTCCCAAGCCCCACTTGCTTGCTGCATGTGGCGGCGGGTAATCAGCCTTGCTCGAGCACACCGTTTAGCACCTACGAACCCTAGGAGTCTGTCGGAGATAGAATTTCTCGAACGTAGAATCAATAACTTACGAACATTGCATGGTCTGTAAGTGATTGATTCTTGGTCGAAAACAGCTTCATTCCGACAGACTCCTAGCGGCCACGGATTTCCTGAAATCGCTTCATCTCCCGATCGGCATCGTCCCCGCGGCCCGATTTTCGGTAGATCTGAGCCAGTTGGAAGTGTGCCGCTCCCGCGAGGCTAGAATCCTGTTCCTGCGCCAGCAGCTCGCGAAACAGCTTTTCCGCCGCAGAAAGGTCTCCGGCGGCGGCACATGCCTTCCCCAATTCCAGAAGCGTCTCCGGCATGTTCGGCCTCAGTGCGTCGGCGCGCCGGAGCTCACTAATTGCAGCGTTCAATTCTCCGCGGTTTAGCAGAACCAAGCCCAACTTATAGGCCGCCACCGCGGACCCGGGATTCAGCTGCGCCTCCTCGCGGAATTCCCGTTCCGCCGCCGGATAATTCCCTGAGCCCAGACTAAGTTCGCCCAGCCCAAAATGCACGCCCCGCAGATCCGGCCTTATCTCCAGCGCCGCCCGTAAATGTTTCTCCGCCGACTCGCGATTTCCGGCCGCCAGTGCTGCCTCCCCTTGCACTTGATGTGCGCGAGCCGAACCAGGGTTCTTCGCGGTGAGAACACCGAACGCCTGACGCGACAGTTGTAAATGCGCCTGGCCCAGATAATAAAGAAGATCCGGGTCGTCAGGCTGCCGATCCAGAACCGCTTCCAGTTTGTCCGCAGCCTCCCGTGCGCGGCCAACTTCCAGCAGCGCCACGGCCAGCAGCGGATCCGCTTGCGCCTTTTCCAGATGCGGGATCGATTCAGCCGTGAAACCTTGCGCCAACAATGCGCCACCTAACATTTCATGAACACCAGGCAGATCGGAATTAATCTCCAGAGCCTTCCGTAATGACGGAACCGCGTGGCCGTAATCCTTCTTGTCGTAATATGCGGCCCCTAGATTCACATGCGCCGCCGCCAATCCGGGCGCCAGTTCGGCCACCTTCTGGAATTCCCGGATCGCCCTGTCCAGATCCCCGGCACGCTTCGCCGCCAGCCCCGCTTCCACATGCTGTTTCAGATCCGAACTCATCTGGAACGCTATCCACAGTGTCAGGATTGCGGCTATCATTCCGGTTCCTTCACAGTAATTATGCGGTCGGCGACAACATGCGGCAGAAGTTGTCTGCGGCCGCTTGGCCAGAGAATCTCCACAGTTGTTTCGGTCTCCGTCCCCAGCCCGAAATGGACCCGCCCATCGCTCGCCGAAAGATAACTACCGGCGGTCGTCGCATACACCCACCGGTTCCCAGCCCTTACCGTTGCGCCCGCTCCGTCCCGGTTGCTGCGGACGCCGATCAGCTTCAGCGTCAACCAATGGTTGGGGCCGCCGCTATTGGTGAACACCATCGGCCGGCCGCCAAGCACCGTCATCACGACGTCCATGGATCCATCGTTATTCAAATCGCCGAAGGCCGCACCTCGTCCTGCCGCGGCGGACGGATTTCCCAGATCGGTATCCGTGAACTTGCTGCCGTCCTGATTGCGGAACATGGCCGGGGCCTCCAAGTATCGCAGACCGGAATGTATCTTTTCGACATTGTCCAAAACGTGGCCCTGCGCCGCGAACACATCCTTCCGGCCATTGTTTTGAAAATCGAACAATCCAACGCCCCATCCGGAACTGTGCGCTGTCAATCCGGCTAGCCCGGTCACGAAACTCGAATATTCAAACCGGCCCCCGCCTTCGTTGCGATACAAAGCGTACTTTTCCAGAGCGAGATTCGTCACCAGCAGATCCGGACGCCCGTCGTTGTCATAGTCCGCGAAGGCTACTCCCATTCCGGCAAATGCTTTGCCATCGCCGGACAATGCTACTCCTGCATTCAGCGCACACTCTTCAAACGTCCCATCGCCTTTGTTGCGGAACAAGAACTGCTCCATGCCGTCGTTGGCCACAAAGATATCGGCAAACCCGTCCCCATCGTAATCGTTGAAGGCGACCCCGAGCGACTTGCCTTTCACCGAACTGATTCCCGCCGCCGCGCTCACGTCCCGAAAGCGACCTCCACCCTCGTTATGAAACAGCAGGTTGGTCACGCCGGAAAATTTGTCCGGCCGACAGTAGGAATGGAACGGAGTCCCGCACAGAATATTACGGCTGATGTCCCAATCCAGGTAACGCGTCACGAACAGGTCCAGACGCCCGTCGTTGTCGTAATCGAAGAATCCGGCGGATGCCGACCACCCTCCGGCCGCCACGCCCGCAACCGTTGTTACATCGGTAAATGTGCCGTTTCCGTTGTTGTGATACAGAGTGTTGCGCCCGTAGCCGGTCACGTACAAATCGGCGAATCCATCATTGTCGAAGTCGCCCGAGGCCACACCCATTCCGTAGGTGTTTGGCGCGTTTGCCAAACCCGCCGAAGCCGTGACATCGGTGAAAGTACCGTCCTTGTTCTGCCTGTACAGGCGGTTCCAGAACGCGGGCTCCCGCCGCCGGAAATCCACCGGCGTTTTCACCGGATCGTCCAGCTTGCCGCTATTTACAAAGAACAGATCCAGCAATCCATCGTTGTTGTAATCGAGCATTGCCACCCCGCCACCCATCGTTTCCAGCAAGTACCTCTGGGTGGTGGGCGAGTTGCGGTGAAGAAAATCAAGCCCGGCCGGTTGGACGATCCGCAATTGCGGACTCTGCGCCGCGAAAGAGAGCATCGCGGCGCAGAGCCCAAGCCGAAAAATAAGACGCATCTAAAACGACAAACGCAGGGCAAACTGTATCAGCCTCGGGTCGTTATACTGGCCGCTGATGATGCCGAACTGCGGATTGCCAATAGCGGTTCCCGGATAAGCGAACCGAACGCGATTGAACAGATTGAATATCTCGGTCCTAAACTGGATGCCCACTTTTTCAGTCACCTTGGTGTTCTTAAAGATGGTGAAATCGTAGTTGGCAATTCCATGGGATCGGAAATCCGGCATGCTTCGCGAAGCATTCCCAAATGTAAATGGAGCGGGAAGGGAATAGGTCGCGGTGTTAAACCATTGGTTCAGACGAGACTGAGCGGAGCCGTCCATGCCGGCGCTGACTGCTGTTCTGTTTGGTCTCTGTCCGGCGTTGAGCGCGTTGGATGTATTGACTGCGACGCTGATCGGCAGCGGGTTCCCGGATTGAAATGTCGTATTACCAATCACGCCCCAGCCCGAGACAATCTTGTCCAGCGCGCCAGTTACATTGCGTCCGATCGGCTGTCCTTTGCCGAAAGGTAAATCGACCACATAACCGATGACCGCGCGATGCGGCGTATCGTATAGCGCCAGCGAACGTTCAGCGCGAATGTTGTAGTTGTTTTGCACGCCCCCCGCTC
>JANXXV010000955.1 GCA_025350445.1 Bryobacteraceae bacterium
CGCAGCGTGTCCATCGCCGATTCGTAGCCGCGGCTGCGGAACAACGCCCATCCCAGGCCCATCCGAGCCGTACGGTTTTCAGGTGCAAGAGCCAGCGCGGCACGCCACTCCGCGGCCGCTGCGCGCCAACGCTGCGCGGCGTCGTGTATCTGTGCCGTATGCAGATGCCACTCAATGGATGGCGGCAACGCGAGCAATCGGTCCCAGGCTTCCGACGCGGCCTCGCTCCGCCCCAGCGCTTCAAACCCGCGCCCCAAGCCTGACCAGACCCGAGAGTTCGCCGGCAGCAATTCGGCGGCCGCCTGCAGGTGAGTCACAGCTTCACCGGGCTTCCCGGTCTCCAGCAATGCCTCGCCCAACATAAGCCGGGCATTGCGCTCTTGAGGGTTGGCCGCAACCACCAATTCGAGCGATTCGACGGCAAAAGCGAACTCGCCGAGCTCCAACTGACTGGCGCCCAGAAAAAGCCGCGCGGGCAACAGATCGTCCTGCAGCCGCAACGCCGCCGACGCATGTACCACCGCTTGCGCAAACTGTTTAGCCTTATACTCCGTGATGCACAGATTCAGCAGCAAAACCGGATTTTCAGGCGACGCCAGAACCAACTCCCGATAAACGCGAATGGCCTCGTCCAACCGGCCAGCCGCCACCAGACCAGCGGGATCAAGAGTCTGGGCCCAAGCCGCACCAGCAACCAGCACCGCGCCCCAGACCATCTCACGAAGCAGATACACCATCTTTTTGCCTATCTCATTTATCCCATTTATCCCAGCCAAATATTTCCGCCATCAACCCGCATACCCATCCGGCCGCCCGCCAAACCAGTTACACCTCTTCGGCTGCTTAGCCCACCAGCAAGCCATCGCCACAGCCAGCACCAGATCATCGTGTTCCCCCTGCCGCCGGTTCCCATACGAATCATGCCCGGAAGCCGAGACCTTAACCCGCATCCCCCCAAGCTCTTTCAGAAACTTCCCATACTCCGGTACATTCCCGGCAATCCGCATCTCGCCCTTCTCAAACATAACCTGCAACCCCACCACTAAATCCCGCTTAGGCACACTCCAAGCCGCTCCCGACTGCACTGGCGATTTCCCGCCGGTAATCGTCACCGGCACCAGCCGCCCCCCTGGCCAAGCTTCGCGCAGCATATCCAGCACCGCGCCGCCAACCCCCGTCGCATCCACCACCAGCTCGCACCCGCCCGTCATCTTCGGGTTCTTCACCAGCTTCATCACTCGCGCCACCACCGCCGGATAAGTCGTACCCAGCGGCACCCGCTGCAGATACCGTAAGCAATACGTCGTCTCCCTGAAATCCTGCCAGGTCACACGGTCCACGGCATCGTACCGCCGCTCCAGCCGTTCCACCACGCACAAGGCCGTAAAGTCCTGTTTCTGCCCCAGGTCCACACCCACAAAATGCTCGCTGGTCGACTCCAATATCCTCACGTCACCACCGTTCCTCAAGCTCGATAGCCTGTAAGTCAGGCATCATTGCCCGCCGCACCAGGTCCATATCGAACAAACTCCCTTCTTCACCCACAAACTCACACCCAAATTCCTGCCGGAACCAGCGGTCACCCAGAGTCGCCTTCTGCTGCTCCAGAAGCGCAGCCGGAATCCGCGGGCACTCGGCCCCTGGAACGCTTACCCGCAGCCACCCATCCCCGCCATTCGTCCATTCTTCGTAAAAGAAACCTCGCTGTCCGCAGGGCGTGCTCATCAGCCACAAATCCCCATCGCCCACCGCCAGCATCGGCAATATGGCTTTATACAGATCGTCGCTCACCCGGGCGGCCTCATCGATCAGCAGCAAGGAAACCGCCGAAAACCCCCGCACGTTAGCCTCCACATCGGGCAGCCCCACAATCCGCGAACCATTGGGAAATACCAGCGAGCACTCGTTGTCGCCATCTCCGCGCGTCTCTATCCCCAGCTTCCGCACAAACCCCGCCGCCTTGCGCAGAAACTCCCCGCTTTGCCGCCGGCACGGACACACCACCAGCACCAGACTCTCCGGGCACGAGTACGCGCGATGCACCGCCTTTGCCGCCGTCACCGTACTCTTGCCCCACTGCCGCGAGCAGTTCAGCAAGCCCCGCCGGCCCCCCGGCCCCAATACAATCCGCTGCTTCGCATCCGGCTCAAACCCCAGTCGTTCCCGGGCGAACCGCACGCCGTCAAAACCGCACATAACGTCACCAATCATTAGCCAGTTCCTCCAGGGCCCGCATCACCGCCTCATGGGCTCCCGCGAACGGCGCAATCGCCCGGTCAATCGCCGCGCGAATCCGGGCCCACTGCAACGCAGTTCCCTCCGGCCCCGCCGCCGCGTCCGAAAACACACTAAGCGGAATCCACCTAACCACCTCATCCATGCTCAAGTTCACGAAATACCCTCACTAAACGCCAAAATTACCAAAACCCCGAACCAAGCCAGCCCAAAAAGGAAGCCACCCGTAAGAAAAGAAACTAAATAGAGGTACAAGAAATCCGTGACCACAAAAATTCACCAGGACGGCGATCCCCCCACGACCGCACCGGACGCCCACGTCCGGCTCTAGCTGTATGGACATTGTCCATATCCAAAGCTATATTCCAAACAGAGGTATCCGGCAATGCCAAAGGTCGAATCACCGTTACGAGACACCAAAGTCCAATTGAGGATGATGCCGCTCCAAAAGGAAGTGATATCCCGGGCGGCCAACCTGAAGCAAACCACCCTCACCAATTTCATGGTGGAGAACTCCTTCATCGCCGCGCAGCAAATCCTCGCCGATCAAGTGCATTTTTATCTGTCCTCCGAAAAATGGGAAGAATTTTGCGCTGCTCTCGACGCGCCGCCGAAAGATATTCCCGCGCTTCGGAAACTGCTCACCGAGCCCAGCGTGTTTGATGACGCTGAATAGGCCGGTTCCAATCGACAAGACGCACCTGTTCGCCTCGTTCGATTGCGGTGTTGTGCCGCTCAACGAATATCTAGGAGTCTGTCGGAATGAAACTGTTTTCAACCAAGAATCAATCACTTACAGACTATGTACAGTTCGTAACCTCTTGATTCTACGTTCTAGGAATTCTATTTCCGACAGGCTCCTAGTGAAGTACGCCAGCGTCAATCATCAAAACCGATCCGCCAGAACCTTCGTTGCCACAAGAGGCGAACAGGTTGTTGGCTACTACACCCTGGCCGCTGGAACCGTCAGCCGGGATCAAGTGCCTCCGCGGGTTGCGCACGGACTCGGACAATATCCCGTTCCGGTAATCTTACTGGCGAGGCTGGCGGTGGACGTCACCGAAACCGGCAAGGGTTTAGGTGCCGGCCTACTAAAAGACGCAGTTCTCAGGGCCTTCCAGGCGTCGGATTTGGTGGGATGCCGCGCCATTCT
>JANXXV010000966.1 GCA_025350445.1 Bryobacteraceae bacterium
GAATCCGAACAGCCGCAGCGGTCCGAAAACCGGATACTCTTTCCCGTAGACAAGAAATAGTTTTTGATAAAGTAGCCAGAAGAGCATCTTGGGTTATCTGAGAAACTCCTCCAGCGCCCTTTCCACCTGAGTGCCGCGTGAGCCTTTAAACAGGATGATATCGCCCGGTTGCGCAATCTTTCGAACCAGGGCGCCCGCATCGACGGGGTTTTCAAAAAAGTACGCGGCGTCCTTTGCCAGGCCCGCTTCCATCGCTGCGTCAATCATGGATTGGGCCGCGCCGCGTATCCCAACAAGCACGGAAATCCCATATTCGGCGGCGTACCGGCCTACGTCGCGATGCAAAGGCTCGGACCAACGGCCGAGTTCGAGCATCTCCCCCAGAACGGCGATGTGGTGTACTCCGGTTGTGTCCCGCAACACTTCCAGCATCGCGCGGGCAGCGTCCGGATTGGAGTTATAGCAATCGTTGAAAATCGTAATTCCGTTGTGCGTGATGCGTTCTCCACGCATCTTGCCCGGAGCAAGAGACCGGATCGCGTCTTCGAGTTGAGACGCCTGAATGCCGAATGCTTCCGCTACGGCAATTCCCGCCAGTATGTTCCGGATGCCGTGGCGGCCCAGCAGAGATGAAGAGAAGATCGCCTTGCCCACCCGGAAACGCACTCCGGTTTCCAGCAGCTCAACATCTTCGGCGCGAATGCCGGCGCCTTCCCCAATCCCGAAGGTGATGACTTCACCCTCGCGGGCATCGTTGAAATGGCGCGCGCGCTCATCGTCGTTGTTCAGCACGGCAATGCCTCCTTCTTCGGGTAGGGCGTCGATCAATTCTTTCTTTGCCAGCGCAATCCCTTCCACGTCTTCGAAGTTCTCAATGTGGGCCGTCCCCACATTGGTCACTACGCCAACGTCCGGCTTGGCAATGGCGCACAGATCGCGAATCTCGCCCGCATGGTTCATACCCATCTCCAGTACGGCCACTTCCGCTTCGTCCGGCAGGCGCAGAATGGAAAGCGGCAGGCCGATGTGGTTATTGAAATTGCCCACGGTCTTTCCAACCTTCATCCAAGGCGCCAACAAGGCCGCAATCACATCCTTCGTGGACGTCTTTCCCGCGCTACCCGTCACGCCTACCACCTTCTTGCCCCACTTCAGCCGTGCCCACCGCGCCAACTCTTGCAGTGCGGCAAGCGTATCCGCCACTCGCAGCGTCTTACCCGCTGCCTCAAAATCTCTCTCGACTATCGCCGCCGCCGCGCCGCGTTCAAAGGCCTGCGCCAAATAGAGATGGCCGTCCGAATGTTCGCCCCGCATGGCAAAGAACAGATCCCCGGGCTCCACCGTCCGGGAATCGATGCTGAAGCCTGACACCTGTCCAGCGGCCTCACCCCTGCTCCCAATCACCCGCGCTACATCCTGCAGTTCAAGCCGAATACCCAAACCCCCGCAACACCCGCCGCGCAACTTCGCGATCGTCGAAATCAATCACCTTGTCTTTCAATACCTGATACGTCTCGTGCCCCTTTCCCGCCAGCAGCACCACATCGCCCGGCCCAGCCTGCTCAATCGCCCGGCGAATCGCCCGCTCGCGGTCCGGCTCGATGATGTGCGGCGTATCGGAACGCCGGATCCCCACCAGCGCATCGTTCATGATGGCCAGCGGATCTTCCGAACGCGGATTGTCTGAAGTCAGCACCACAAAATCGCTCTTCGCCGCGGCTGCCATTCCCATCAACGGCCGCTTGCTGCGGTCTCGGTCGCCGCCGCAGCCAAACATTGTAATCACTCTTTGTTTCGTCATGCTGCGGGCCGCGCGGATCGCATTCTTTAACGCATCGCCGGTATGCGCGTAGTCCACAATCACCAGAAACGGCTGTCCTTCGTGCACTATTTCAAAGCGTCCCGGAACCGCCATGCACTTCGCGATTCCGCGCGCGATTACCGCCGGCTGGATGTTGTAGGACATGCCAGTGCTCCACGCCGCCAAAATGTTATAGACATTGATTTCCCCGACCAGCGGCGATTCCACCGGATAAGTGCTGCCTTTGTGTTGAATCTCAAATTGAAGTCCTTCGAAAGTGGAAACGATCTTTTGCGCGCGCGTCGTCGAGCCTTCTTCAAGGCCATACCAAAACACCTCCGTCTCAGGATTTGTCTCGATCTGCGTTGCGTGAGGATCGTCGTGGTTTATCACGGCAAAGCGGGGCGCAGCCGCGTCATTACCGGTAAAAAGCAAAGCTTTGGCCGCAAAGTAAGCTTCCATCGTGTGGTGAAAGTCCAGGTGATCCACTGTCAGGTTGGTGAAAACCGCGGTATGAAATTGGATGCCGTAAACCCGACCCAGCGCCAGCGCGTGGCTTGAGGTTTCCATGGTGGCGTGTGTGCCCCCATCCGCCTCCAGCAGAGAGAAAATGTGAAATAACTCCAGCGATTCCGGAGTCGTATTGGCCGCGGGTAGCGTCTTGCCGGCCAACCGGTACTCGATTGTCCCTACCAGCCCTGTGATGTAACCGGCCTCGCGCAGAATGGAATCGATAAGATAAGAGGTGGTGGTCTTGCCGTTGGTGCCCGTGATGCCGGTAAGGCCGAGCCGCCGGTCGGGGTGCCCGTAGAAATTCCCCGCCGCCAGCGACAACGCCTGCCGACCGTGGGCCACTTGTATCCAACTGCCTTCGAAATCGGCGGGACACGGAAGTTCACTCGCAACCGCCAGCGCACCTTTCGCTATCGCCTGCGATGCGAATTGCGTTCCGTCCACATGGGCGCCGGGAAATGCGAAGAACAGGAAACCATCCGCCACTTTGCGGGAATCATAGGCAAGACCCTTCACGGACGCCGCTTCAATCGCTTGCGGCATCTCCGAATTGAGAGCAACCCCTTCCAGGACTTTACTCAGTGTCATGCTGATCTCAGCGGGCAAATTGTACGCGGATGCGCTCTCCTCGCCGCAGCGGGGTGCCCGGCACAGGTTGTTGCGCCGCGGCAAGGCCGCTACCGGAAAACTCTACCTGAATCCCTAGCGCGGCCGATTGTTCCAGCACGTCCCGCAATGTCTTTCCATTAAAATTCGGCGTCCTTGGGCCGGTCATCACCGCTTCTTTGCTGAGAACCGAAGGCACTTCAATCACCATGCCCGTCACGGACGCGGGCACCCTCGGCACGGCCGCTCCGGCAGGCGCGGCGGTCCCGCCCACACCAGCCACTTGCGTCGCTTGTTCGTCGTCCAACGGATTGATGCCGCCCAGATCGGCAATAGCCAAATCGTTCGATTGCGTCTTGCCGTCGTCGGGCTTCGCCACAAAATCGGGCAGGTCTTTCGGAACGTCCAGGAACCGCAGCGCTGCCGTCGCCACCGCTTTGAACACCGGCGCCGATGCATCGCCGCCCATCAGCGCTGTCCCGTTCAACGTCGCCACTATAACGATTGCCGGATTGTTCAGCGGTGCAAATCCCATGAACGACGAATTGTATTTGTGCGTGTAAGCATGTGCTTTCACGTCATAGATCTGTGCCGTCCCGGTCTTGCCGCCGGATGTGTATCCGTCCAGCCGCGATTTCTTGCCCGTGCCGTACAGCACCACGCCTTCCATCATTTGCCGCATCGTGATCGCCGTCTCCGGTTGCAACACGCGCACCGGTTCCACATACGGTTCAATCGGCGCCGGAACATTATCGCCGGTCCGCGTTGGCTTCAGCGTCATCCTCGGCTTCACCAGCATGCCGCCGTTGGCAATCACCGCCGAGGCCGCCGCCAGTTGCAGCGTGGTCGCGCTCAGCTCATGCCCCATCGCGATGGAGCCGATCGAGCTTGGGATCCACTGCTTCAACGGACGAAGACGTCCGCTCGATTCGCCAGGCAGTGGAATCCCCGTACTCTTGCCGAAACCGAAGCGCTTCACATACTCATACAGATTCTTCTCGCCCACCCGCAAGCCAATGTTGATCGCCCCGATGTTGCTCGACTTCGCCAACACATCCGCCATACTCAACGAAGAATAAGAATGGTGATCGTGAATCACGCGCTTGAACAACGTAATCGTTCCGTTGCCGCAATTGATAATCGTGCCCGGCCGGATGTTGGTGGTTTCCAGCGCTGCCGAAAGCGTGATCACCTTAAACACCGACCCCGGTTCAAATGGACTCGATACCGGAAGATTCGTGCGCGCCTCCAGCGTCTCGCCCTTCACCGGCGGCACGTTCGGATTGAAGCTCGGGTAGCTGGCCATAGCCAGCACTTCCCCGGTCTTCGGGTCCATCACCACCAGGCTGCCCGTCTTCGCATGGGTCCGTTCGATTCCGGCCGCCAGTTCGCGCTCCGCCACGTGTTGAATCCGTTCGTCGATCGAAAGCGTAATGTCCCGGCCCGGCTGCGGGTCGGTGAAGATCTGTAAGTCCACCACGCGCTGCTTCACGTCGGAGGTGGTGCGCATCACGCCGGGCTTTCCCTCAAGCTGTTCGTTCAGACTCAGCTCGATGCCCGCGTTTCCTTTCTCCACATGATCCACGCCGCCCAGTAAATTCGCGCCCACCGTGTCTTTCGGATAGAACCGCCGGCTCTCGGTGCGAAACTCAACCCACTCCAGGTTGTAGCTGCGCAGCTTCACCGATTCTTCCGGCGTGATCTTCCGCTTTACCCATAGAAACCCGCGATGATTGTCCACCGCCGAAGCCATCTTGCCCAGCAGCGCATCGCCGTCGATCTCCAGCACGCGCGACAAAAGATCCGCGGCCAGCGCCAGATCGGGCACCCGCAGCGGATTGATGCAAACCGAATCCACCGGCAGACTCATCGCCAGCGGCCGTCCCGTGCGGTCGTAGATAATTCCGCGCGGCGCCTGAATTTCTACTTCCCGGTCCTGTTGTTGTTGCGCTAATTTCTGGAATTCGTCGTGACGGAAAATCTGCAGCGACACCAGGCGGTACAGAATCAGCAGCCCCCAAAAAAAAGATGCGCGCGCGAGAATCCTTAACCTTCTGTTGGCTAATGGCTCCGCGCGCGCGTCCAAGGGAACTCCTCTATGCAAGACGTTGTAGAACGACTACCGGCGATTCAGGGCCAGCGAACCTTCGTTCCTTGGCGTCAGGTAAACCACGTTCTCAGACTTCGGATCTTCAAACTCCTGATCCACCGCCAACCGCGCCAGCCGTTCCGGGCTCACCAGTCTCGCTTCTTCCAAATCGAGCTTTCCGCGTTCCGTGTTCAAGCGCTGATTCTCCGCCTGCAACGTGTGCAACTGATAGCTGGCCAGCAACCCGTACGCGCTTGGAAGCAACATCCCAATCAGCATCGCCGCCGATACGCACGAGGCGCCCAGCACTTTCCAGCTCTTCGCGCTCGCACCCGGATCGGCCTGGCGCACCACACGCGAATTGTCGATTCTTTTTACGAAGAAGTACACGTCTTCGTTCGGAAGCGGGCGCAGTTTGAAGTCGTCGCTGACCACGCGGCTCGACGTCGTTTGTGCGGCTTCAGCCACACCGCCCGCATCCATAAACTGGTTGAAAATATTTGCTAGCGTCGCCATAGTTCTTGTCTGCCTTAATTCAGTTCTAGCGCCCGCAGCTTTGCGCTTCGGGACGCCGGGTTTTCATTTGTTTCCGATTCCGATGGCCTGACCACGTGCTTCGTCAGCATCGTTGCTTTCCCTTCCCGGACCAGCGCCTGAAAACTACGCTTGACCCTGCGATCTTCCAGCGACATAAAGGACACTATGACGATGCGCCCGCCGCTTTTCACCAGCTTCGGAGCCGCCTCCAGCAAGCTGTCCAACTCGTCCGCCTCGTCGTTGACGGCCAGCCGCAGCGCCATGAAGGTAAGAGTGGCGGGATGAAGACGGCCCGTCCGGTGCGCGGCGTTTTCTATCACTTGTGCGAGATGCAAAGTGCTTCGAATCGGCCGCGCTCGAACGATTGCTCTGGCTATCT
>JANXXV010000997.1 GCA_025350445.1 Bryobacteraceae bacterium
GTCGGCCAAATGTTCGGCCACCCGCTCGTCCACCCCTTCATACCGGCCACAAATCAGCAGCAGCTCATCTGTCTCCGCAGCCAATCGCCGGGCCACGCTCTGATCGAAAACCCGGCCCTGCGCCGAAAGCAAAATCGCCCGCTGTCTGACATTCTTGACCGGCCAAATCGTTTCCACCGCATCGAACAGGGGACCCGGCTTCAGCAGCATTCCTTCCCCACCGCCAAACGGCCTGTCGTCCACCGTCTTGTGCCGGTCATGCGTCCAATCCCGCAGGTTATGGATTCGAATATCCAGCGCACCCGTTTCGTGCGCCTTCGCCACCACCCCATGCTCGAACGGACCACGAAAAAACTCCGGAAAGATGGTCAACAAGTGAAAGGTCATAGTTCCTTCAAACCTTCCGGCAAATCCACCACAATGCGCTTCCCGGCCACATCAATCTCAACCAAAAACTTCCTGGCGAACGGAATCATCAATTCCTTTTCACCCGTGACAACCAAAATCCCGCTGCCGCCAAACTCTTCCCAGGCAGTCACCGCGCCCAGCACCGTCCCGTCTCTCTCCACAACCTGGCAATCGAGAAGGTCCGAGTGGAAATACTCACCTTCCGGCACCGGGGCCCGCTCTGCCATTGGGATCCGCAGTTCATACCCTTGCAACTCTTCCGCCGCGGTCATCGTATCGATGCCCCGAAACTTAAAAACCGGATGGTTCCGATGTTCCCAAACCGATTCAATTTCAACCGCCCGTTCCTTACCACCGGGCCCGTAAAGCGTACATCGCTTCAACTCGTCGAAACGCGAAAGCCGCGTCCCCATTCCATCGGCCGCAATTTCTCCCCGGATGCCGCGCGCCCGCAGCAAACGGGCTAACGTCACCCAGCCGGAAGACAGCGCCTTACTCCAAAATGTCCAGCGTGAATCGCCGGTTCAGCTTCATTCCCGCCGCGCCCAGCAGGGTTCGAATCGATCGCGCCGTTCGTCCCTGTTTGCCAATCACCTTCCCCAAATCGCTAGGGGCCACCCGCAATTCAAGCAACGTGGCTTGCTCACCTTGAACTTCCCTCACGGCGACTTCTTCCGGGATATCCACCAAAGCCTTGACGATGTCTTCCACTAAATCCTTCATCCCTGGCATGAAGTCCCCAGTTACGCCGCGGGCTGTTCAACAGGCGCCGGAGGATTGTTCTTCAACAAGCGCGCGACGGTGTCGGACGGCTGTGCTCCATTCTTCACCCAGTGCTGCACGCGATCATGCTTGATGACCACTTCCTTCGGCTTAGAAACGGGGTTGTAGTGTCCCACCACTTCCACCGCGATGCTATTGCGGGCGCGTTGTTTCTCAATTACTACCAGCCGGTACGTCGGCTTCTTCTTGGCGCCGAAACGCGCCAGTCGAATCATTAACATTACTCTTGCTCCTAAAATCTGTCTACGAACCACCGAACATGCCGCCCATACCAGCCGGCAGCTTAAACTTGCCCATCTTTTTCCCCAGCATTCCGCCGGAGAAAACCTTCATCATTTTACGCGCTTCCGCATACTGTTTCAGCAGCGCGTTCACGTCCTGCACCGTGGTTCCGCTGCCCTTGGCAATGCGCCGCCGCCGCGTGCCATTGATGATCATGTGATTGATCCGCTCTTTCCGCGTCATGGAATCGATGATCGCCACCACGCGCGTAATCTCGCCCTCGTCCACCTTCACGTCTTTCAAACCCTTCAACGGCCCAATCTGCGGCATCATCCCAAGCAGCCCTTCCAGTGGCCCCAGTTTCCGCAACTGCCGCAATTGATCGCGGAAATCCTCCAGCGTAAACTCATTATCGATGAGCTTGCGCTGCATTTCCTCCGCTTTCTTGTGGTCGATGTTCTGTTCCACTTTCTCGATCAGCGAAAGCATATCGCCCATCCCGAGAATGCGCGAAGCCACGCGATCCGGATGAAACGGCTCAAACGCATCGGACTTCTCACCCACGCCCACAAACTTAAGCGGCTGATCCGTAACCGTGCGAATCGACAACGCAGCGCCACCGCGCGCATCGCCGTCCATCTTGGTCAAAATCACGCCGGTGATGCCCAGCCGCTTATGAAATTCTTCGGCGGACTTCACCGCGTCCTGCCCGGTCATGGCATCGGCGACAAACAGCACCTCCGACGGCGAGAGCAGCGTCTTCAATTCCTGCAGCTCCGCCATCAAATCTTCGTCGATATGCAACCGGCCCGCGGTATCCACCAGCAGCACATCGCGCCCGCTCTGCACCGCTTCCTTCCGTGCGGAGCGCGCCAAATCCAGCGGCTTGGTCTCTCCGGCCACGCCCTCGTAAATCGGAAGTTTGACGTCCCGAGCCAGAATGCTCAACTGCTGCCGCGCGGCCGGACGGTAAACGTCCACCGAAACCAAAATTGGATTATGCCCGTTCTTAGATAACCACCGCGCCAACTTCCCGGTGGAGGTAGTCTTACCGGAACCCTGCAAGCCGACAATCAGAAAGACGCTGGGCGGTTCATTCGCAAAACGCAATTTAGCCTGGTGCGTACCAAGAATCCGGATCAATTCATCCCGGACAATCTTGATAACTTGCTGAGTGGGAGAAAGTGCCATCAGCACTTCCTCTCCCGTGGCTTTTTGCCTTACGTTTTCAATGAGTTGCTTGACCACACGGAAGTGAACATCCGCCTCCAGAAGCGCGACGCGGATCTCCCGCAACGCGGCTTCCATATTCTCAGCCGTGAGCTTCCCATCGCCGCGCATGTTCTTAAACACGCGTTGCAGTTTTTCCGATAAGTTATCAAACATGGTGATACTTCAGGTGTTCAGAGGATAAGTCGGAACCCACTGCGGCTAATTTAGGCAGTCTCTACATTATACACAGGTAGCGCACAGTGTATCGCGCACCGAATTTCAGGAAACTTGCTGGCCCTTCGGTGCCTGCCCGGTAATCAGAAATGTCTTGACCAACTCACCCTCGCCACAAACTGTCATACCGGAGAATCGCTTATACCACTGCCCCTCCGGCACCTCAGGCTCGCCGTCCAGCCACTTCGCCAGCAGTTCTAACTGCGAGGCGGAAATTTTCCTGGACTGGACCCGGTCGAGCAGGTGCTGAAAAAGAGCGGGGGGAACGTTCTGACGACGGACTCTCGGCATAATCCAAGACTCAGAATCCGTTAGATACCATAGAAGCCACGAGTAAGACGCTCTTTAATTTGCGCAGCTTCAACGGGATTCGACGCGGCCGCGAGCCGCTTCGCCAAGGCCCCCAGTTCTTCGGGCTCTAGGCGGTTACCTTTCCCTTCGAGGATCGCGAGTTCCGCAGTCTCCAGTGCGACTTCCTCCCCGGTAGGTTTCCGCGCGACGACGGTACTGCCAGTAAGCGCCTGCCTCACGAACCACTGATAAACGGTCAGTGCGCTCTTGATCACGTCCGTTCGCTTTGAGCCCGTCAACTCGGCCATTTTGTCAACCAGCGCGAGTTCGGTTGACGACAGGACGGGTTGGATTCTCGCCATACTCAGATCTCCTCAATTTCTGTTCTGATTATACTCTTTTCTTCACTCGGCGTGAAACCTGAACTGGGATTCAAGAGTTTCGAACGGAAATCTTGTTGGAGTATCCGGCTACCTGATTGCTCACGTTCTTGCTCCCGGCCTGAGTGACGTTTTGAATAATCCGCGAACGGCTCTCCTCGGGAAGCGAGCCGATCAGATTGCGAAGGCTATCGGCGAACTCCGGATTGGCCTTGACTGCGTGCTTAATCTGGATCTCCAACGCCTCGGCTTTGTCCGCGTCTGTAGGATTTTCAGCAGCTTCTTCCAGCGTAGCGGCCGCAGCCTTACTGGTGAACGCTCCTGTCAGCAGATTGAACAGCGATTTACCGGCTTCCTTCAGTGCTGCGTCAGCCAGCGGAATCGCGGCGGCCGTCCAATGAGTTCTCACCAGTTCCATCGCGGCCGACGCCAGTTGTTGCGGGTCCATTCCAAGTGTCATCCTTCATTTCCTCCATCCGTTCATGATCCCAGGGCCTCAGCTATGCGCCCCAATAGTTCCACGTCCGGTTCCAATCCTGCCGCCTCAGTCACCCGCAAATAATCTTGAGCGATAGCGGTGGCTAAGCCCCGGAAAGCGTCCGGATACTTCTCAAGAACGGGTGCCACCGTGAAAAGGGACTCATGAAAACTGGACACTGCGGAATCAAGTTGACCCACGGACTCTTGGCACTTTCCCAGTACAGCGAGAGACGTCGCCAAGTTCGGCAAGAAGGCATCGGGACGTGCAGCCGCCAATTGACGGTAGAGGCGGACAGCTTCCTCGGCCTGAGCCAGAGCCTCCTCGCGGCGGCCAAGGTCACTCAGCCTGCCAGCGAGGTTATGGAGCGACCCCGCCAAGTTCGGGAGGAAGGCGTCGGGACGTGCAGCCGCCAATTGACGGTAGAGGCGGACGGCTTCCTCAGCCTGAGCCAGAGCCTCCTCGCGGCGGCCAAGGTCACTCAGCCTGTTAGCGAGGTTATTGAGCGACCCCGCCAAGTTCGGGAGGAAGGCGTCGGGACGTGCAGCAGCCAATTGACGGTAGAGGCGGACGGCTTCCTCGGCCTGAGCCAGAGCCTCCTCGCGCCGCCCAAGGGCAC
>JANXXV010001029.1 GCA_025350445.1 Bryobacteraceae bacterium
CGAATGCTTTCAATTTGCGCTATGGGAAAACTTCGCGGCAGTACCGGTAGAGCGGGACTTACAGCCAGTTGCGCTCATCAAACCTCCGCAGCCCACGCCGCGGACTCTGTCACAATGCATAGCCCTGGCGGAAAAACGCGAAATGGAGCGAGGTTCTCCCATCACGCTGTATCCGGATTTCGCCGCCGATGTTGAGGCGATCATCCGCAAGCGGAAAGCGTGGAATCCGGGTCCTTGAGACTTTCAAACCCGAGCAGAGAAAGAAAGTCGTATGATCGAAGGTATGGCGCAAGTGCATATGACGGAAGCCGAGCTTGCACGGGATCTTCACGCCGTTCTGGAACAGGTCCGGCAAGGCGCGGAGGTCATCATCGAAGACGGCTATCGCCGCGTTGCGGTCATCAAGCCACTCGAAGGCCCTGGCCGCTCCATCGACGAGTGCATCGCCATCGCCAGGGCGCATAATTCCGGAGCCACTCTCGATGAAGACTTCGCCAAAGACCTCGAAGTGATCATCGCCAGCCGGAAGCCGCTCGACACGCCGGCATGGGACTGATCCTCGACTCCAGCGCAGTGATCGCTGGAGAGCGAAAGGGCCTGTCCGCCGCGGATCTTCTAGCCGGTATCCGGGCCATTGTTGGGCCAGAGGCAATCGCCTTCTCGACCGTCAACGTGATCGAGCTGGAGCACGGCATATCTGACGAGCTCAGGATGCCTCGCAATCCAGCCGCCGCCGGCAGTTTTTCGACGATCTTTTTGCCGCCGTTCCGGTCTATCCATTGACCTTTGAGATCGCCCGCCGGGCGGCTCGGATCGACGGAGAATCGAAGCAGAAAGGCATCGCCATCCCATTCCAAGACCTCGTGATCGGGGTGACGGCCCTGGAGTTCGGTTACGCGGTGGCGACAATGAATGTGCGCCACTTCGAGATGATCCCCGGACTCGTGGTGAAGCCACTTTGAGATGGGTGCGGCTGCATATCGCCCGCCAAACCAGTTCCACCGCCAGCACCAGATCATCATGCGGCGCATCCCGTCCGCTCCCGCACCCCCATCAACTCCTTCATCAGGCTCTCGGTCTCCGGCCGCCCTCATAGCTGGCATTGCCCGGGATGCCGGGCTTTCGCCGCAGCAATTCCGCGAACTTCTCCGCCCCCCAAGCAGCCACGAACCGAAAGGCCGGTGGCAATCATCACCGTCTAGTACTGTGACCGGCAGGTCTGCTCCCTTAGCGCGCGGTTCTTTGCTCTGACAGAACCGCGCGCTTCAGCAAGCGGACGCACCGAATCAGCCGGTCGTCGTGCTAGTCGTGAGCTGTACCCACACCTAACAGTGCCAGCAAGGTGTTTACTCTTCCGGCGATCTGTTGCGAGATGCTGTCTCGCAGGAGTCGTTATCGGCACGAGACTGAAAGTGATGCAGCATCACTCAAGGCTTTGGTACGTTAGAACTTCCTAGTGAATTTGTGGACACCCTTTCCAGCCCGAAGACTGTGACGCTCTACCACGCGAAATATTTTGCCCACGAGCTTACCAAGCGCTGCGGATCGGACAGCGTTGAGAAGCTTGCTGGTGTATTGTCTGACGCGCAGGTTGATCTCAACCCGCATCAAGTGGAAGCCGCGCTCTTTGCCTTCAGGTCTCCACTTTCGAAAGGTGCGATTCTCGCCGACGAAGTCGGACTCGGAAAAACCATCGAAGCGGGCATCCTCCTTTCTCAGAAGTGGGCCGAGCGAAAGCGTCGCCTACTAGTCATTTGCCCAGCTAACCTCAGAAAGCAGTGGAGCGAGGAACTCTCAGACAAGTTTTTCCTTCCCTCAGCGATTCTTGAGAACCGCACCTTCAATGAGGCGATCAAGCACGGAAATCTGAACCCGTTTCAGAATGATGCCGTCATCATTTGTTCATACCAGTTCGCCCGAACCAAGGAACCGTACCTTCAACAAACGAAGTGGGACCTTGTGGTGATCGACGAAGCCCACCGGCTTCGAAACGTTTACAAGCCGGGAAACAAAATCGCGCAGGCGATCAAGCAAGCCGTCGCCCCGTTCCACAAGGTTTTACTCACTGCTACGCCCCTTCAGAACTCCCTTCTTGAACTCTATGGGCTTGTGAGCATCATTGATGAATTCACGTTCGGAGACCTGAAAAGCTTTCGATCCCAGTTCGCCCGGCTCACCGGAGACGACGACTTTGCCGCGCTCAAGGAGCGTCTCCAGCCGATTTGCAAACGAACCCTGCGTAAGCAGGTGCTCGAATACGTCAACTACACAAACCGCCACGCGCTTGTTCAAGAGTTCGTGCCATCGGAAGAAGAGCAGCGGCTTTACGACCTTGTTTCGACTTACCTTCAGCGCCCGAACTTATACGCACTTCCAGCAGGCCAACGCCAACTCATGACCCTGATACTGAGGAAGCTGCTTGCTTCCTCAACGTACGCAATCTCAAATACGCTTGCCGGCCTTGCAGGGAAACTTCAAGCGGCATCCCAAGCGTCACAGGCCGTCCAGACGGCTCCCGGTGATCTCGCGGAGAACTTCGAGGAGTTCCCAGAGATCGAGGATGAATGGGCCGAAAACGAAGACGAAGACGAAAAAGGCGAATCGGAGAACTCTACCCGGCTCACTCCAGAGCAACTGCAGGAACTCCGAGAAGAGATGGAG
>JANXXV010001050.1 GCA_025350445.1 Bryobacteraceae bacterium
CCCCAATGTTTCGGGGGTCACCAAATGGTTCGCTGTGTTTTCAGCTTCACGCGCTCAGCCGGACGTGTGCATAACTCAGGTGTCATCGCGGCAGCGACGCCCTCCGTAAGGAGCATCCTCCCGTCAACTATTTGAAAGCGATCTATGGCACGATCAACCAGAGCACCGTGATGCTGGATGTCACGCGAAATCTTGCGGCGAACCCATGCTCCGACAAGCTCGGTGCGTCGCCGTGTGTTTAATCCATCGCTGCAGACATCGTCGAGAATGAATTGAAGGAAGAGTGGATGAGAGGGCAGATCTCCATAGAGGTGCGCCAAGCTTCCGTCATCCATTGCGCTGGAGAACAGCGTCAAGGCGGCTTGCTCCTCGGTGTTTGCATGTTGTCGCGCTGTTTCAATGAATAGGCGCACTTCGTCAGGCGTCCATCGTTCGAGCGTCAGGAGGCGAGCTGGCGTGGCGCTGCGCCGCCCGGACCCCAAGCCTTCCAGAAGCGTCTCGAAATTGCCGAACATGGAGCTTAGATGTTCCAACCGCGTGGTCAGAACGATAGGACACTTAAGGTCGGCAATTTGATTGTTGAGCAATTGAAGCCCAGCAGGTTGAAGGTAAAGGCGGTTCTCGTCCAAACCATCAATCACAAGGATATGGTCAGGCGTTTCGCTTCGAAGCAGACTTGCCAAGGCAGGCCCTGCCAGATCCGTGAACTCGTCTTCGTCCTTCCCTTCCAGAATATAAAATCCGTCAATCGGGTCGGCATCCACGCTAAAGATCCGCAACGTGTCAGCGATCTCCTGACCAATTGTCGCGATTCCTTGCCGTTTCGCCCGTTGTCCCAATTCTGACGCGGCTACGAAGATTGACGTGTAGAGACCACGGCTGGACGCCTCTAATGCAGCCGTCGTCTTGCCGGCGCCGAACGTGCCCGTGAGAAGTGTCCAGCGTGCCCTCGTGCTGTCGTGGAGAATCTCCGTAAGGGGTCGCGCTGAACCCGTCGGGACAGCCTGACGCGTGCAAGGTGAGCCCGCCTTGAGGACCAATTGCTCTTCCTTGACAGGAACGACGGGTAAATACACCTGTCCGAATCGAAAGAGTTGATGAAATTCCGATTGCCGCTGTGCAGCGCGTTGTCGCAATGCGGCAACAAGAATTTGCTTCATCCGCGCGAAAGCGTGATTAAGCAGTTCCGATCGCGGCCAGAACTCGGCACGATTTGCCTTGCCGTCAGTGATCAGGCGCTGAAGTTCGTTCTCGATAGCATCGTTGTAATCCAGATTTCTGCCGTCTCCGTTAATCAGAAAGAGGTAGGTATCGCATGTGTGTCCGGCCTTTCGAAACTTCTCGAAAGATGCTTTGGCGTCACTGATTTCAGCATTGCCAAGGTCGGGTTTCTGCGAAGTCTTGCACTGAACAGCAAGGTCGATCTGTCCGTCCTCCGCCAGACAGAGTAGATCAATCCCTTGGTTATCCCACTTCTTGAGCGCGATAGCCTGCAAGGTTGCAGGCCAAAAGAGGCGGAGAAAGGGTAGACAAGCACGCTCAAAATCTCAACCGAGGCTCTGGGCCAAGATGGCTCGTGGCCGCCTCCATGCCGTATTACCTGTCATTTGGAAGCCTTCAGTCTAACAGAGGATTTGGGCGGGCCTCCTTGATGAATCGAGGGCGGCAATCCTGCCAGCGACAGCGTATACTACCCCAATCGCATCATGTCGCGTCAGCGCCGATGTTCGAGATGCATCCACGCCGGGTACCCAGCTTGGACGTGCCTATCCTTTCCGCGCGAATACTCTTTTGAAAAAACAAGTTGACACGGTTCGAGCAGAGGGGAATTTACGCGGCAAAAGTTCGAAATGCGTCCAGTGTGGGGAGCCAAATCCTATTTGCCATTTTAAGTATGTGATTTACAGCCTAACCCAATCGCGCACTCGAACTATCCACGACAAATTAATGACTTGTAAAGTGTGAGTCCGAAGGCCGCGCGTATACCAGTCTTGCACTTTGTTGCCCGTTCAACTTTCCGGAACGCCTAGAACGCGGCATTCTGAATAGTGAAGCGCAAAACGGCCGTTCCGGCATTAGACCTGATAACCACCATTATCAGAGTGTAATAAAACTCGCTTCGCTAGGATCCGTAATGGCCGGATCGCGCAGGTTTCAACGGCCATTATTATTTGATTTCCGCCGTGAACCTACTGATGCAATGAGAACCCGGACGGCAAAGCTGCCTCAAGATTGATTTGATCTCCGGTGATGGGGTGGTGGAATTTCAGATATTGGGCGTGGAGGAAATATCCTCCATCGCCGGGGAGGCCGGGGAGATTTTCAAGAGGCTGGCCGGTTAAGCCGTACAGAGGATCGCCTACCAGGGGATGGCCGATGGATGCCAGATGGATTCTGATTTGATGAGGGCGGCCCGAATTTAGGCTTACCTCAAAAGTCGTG
>JANXXV010001053.1 GCA_025350445.1 Bryobacteraceae bacterium
CTCAGCTTCTGGCGCAACCGCCGCATCGCCAAAATCGAAAACGATCTATACTTGCAGTCGTATCCCACAAGGCCGCAAAACCAGGCACAAATCGAGGGTGTCCTCGGCAAATCGTTCACCGTAGACAGCCTGGGCCAGGACAACTTCTGCCGCCTCGCCCGCTACGAATCCAGCATCGACCGAGCCTTCTACCGCGCCGCCCAAGCGCTACAGTTTCGAACCCAACGGCAAGCCAATCCAACTCCCTTCCGCCGAGTCGAGTGAGTGGGCCAAGTATGTCAATGCCCGAAACAGACAGGACCAAACGACGCACTTCGACATCCCGCCCTCGTTACCATCCGGTACAATTCCGGTGCGGGAACGTCCGCCGCCTGGAGTTCCCTCAAGAGGCGGTGATTTTGGAATCGTCCTCGCGGAGCATCCTTAGGGTTTTCTTACTGTGAGGCCCGGAATCTTCTCGAAGTGACGGGTATTCAATGTCGCCACGGCGTAGTTTTGTTCTAACGCCGACGCTCCGATGGCCAGATCGCCGAACGGGATTTTAACGCCTCTCAATGCCTGCTCGCCGCTGATCCGGCCGATGATTTCGCCAGTCTCCTCTGTCACCGCGTGCACTGGAACATGACGCTTCAACTCGTCGATGAATGCTCTCCGGCGTGTTGGCGCGATAAACGCCATGCACTAATTCAGCCACAGTCACGGAACAGATGGCGATCTCAACCTCGCCAAAGACTTGATGGACCCGCTCCAGTAGCTGCTCGACAGTTTGCCCTTTCCGTTCGGCTTCGATGATGACGCTGGAGTCGAGGATCAGTCCCAGGATGGCGGATTCCATGGCTCTTGCCGACTCCTGATTCCTTCTTCCACGTCAGCGGCGAAACCGCCATCCAGCGTTGCCTTCGAGCCGCTGGCTTTCGCCGAAGCGATGCACTCCGAGATCGGACGTCCAGAGCGTTTAGGGAGCCGGATGACGGCTACAGGGCGGTGGTCCTGCTCCACGATGACCTCTGTTCCGTGCCGGAGTTTCTCCAGCACTGCGGCGAAGTCCCGGGTCACTTCAGCTTCGGTCATGTGCACTGCGGCCATATCTTGATCATACGCCTTCCTCAATACCCAAAAAATCCCAGTCCCAACTATTTTCAACTTTCTTTCACTCAAAACAAACCACTTCCACCCCAACCCGCCAAATCCCCCACACTCCCCATGCTAAACACTGAAACCAGTAAGAAGGAGTGTAAGCAAATGGCAACCCCAGCCCAGACCGCGGCCAACCGCCGCAACGCGCAACACAGCACCGGTCCGCGCACCGTAGATGGCAAAGCCGCCGTGCGCCTCAACAGCCTGACCCACGGCCTCCGAGCCCAAGACGCCCTGCTACCCGGCGAAGACGAAAGAGCATTCGAAGAAATCAGCCAGGCCTTTCACCAGCAACACGCCCCCGAAGGCCCCGCCGAACTCTTCTGCGTGGAAAAAATGTTACTCAGCTTCTGGCGCAATCGCCGCATCGCCAAAATCGAAAACGATATCTACATGCAGTTCTATCCCACAAGGCCCAAAACCAAGGCCGAAATGGAAGGCGTCCTCGGCAAATCATTCACCATCGACAGCCTCGCCCAGGACAACTTCGGCCGCCTCGCCCGCTACGAATCCAGCATCGACCGAGCCTTCTATCGCGCCTCTAAAGAACTACAAACACTCCAGAAAGCCAGAATTGGCTTTGCTCGGCAAAACGAAAGGCAACCTGAACCGCAGCCCGAACTGCAAGCAACCGAAACGCCGAAACCGCAACCAATCACCCCCGAACCACCCGCAGCCCCACCCAAACGCTACAGCCTCCAACGCGACGGCAAACTAATCCAACTCCCTTCCGCCTTGCCGCCAACCGCGCATGCCGCTACCATCGTCAAGTGACCGTTCTCATCGGCGTAAACCCGATCCGCGAAGCGCTGAAAGCCAAGCGCCCCCTCGACCGCGTACTAATCGCCAAAGGCGCCGGAGGACCGCGTCTCCAGGAAATCATCGACCTCTGCCGTCAAAACGGTGTGACCGTGCGTTTTGAACCCCGCGATGCCCTCGAGCGCGCCAGTGGCAACAAGACCCACCAGGGCATAGTAGCCTTCGGCGCAGCCACCCAATACGCGAATCCAAATGACGTAATCGACGGCGCAAGAATGTTAGTCGTCCTCGATGGCGTAGAGGACCCGCACAACTTAGGCGCAATCGTCCGCACCGCCCATGCAGCAGGCGCTGACGCAATCCTGATCCCCGAGCGCCGCGCCGCCGGCCTGACAGACACGGTAGCCAAAGCCGCCGCCGGAGCCCTCGAATACTTGCCGGTAGTCCGCATAGGCAACGTAACCAAAACACTCGAAGACCTGAAACACAAGGGCTTCTGGATCTACGGCCTGGACGAGCGCGGCGACAAACAGTACGACAAAGTGGAATTCGTATCCCCCACCGTAATCGTGTTGGGCGGCGAAGGCCACGGCCTCCACCAACTAGTCCAAAAACACTGCGACTTCCTGATAAACATCCCGCTGGCGGGTAAGATCTCTTCGTTGAATGTCTCGGTAGCGGCAGGCGTGGTTCTCTTCGAATGGAAGCGCCGCCAGTCCGTGGAGGCATAGTAAAATCAATGCTAATGCGGTCTCTGGCAATAACCCTATCCCTCGTACTGCTCTATGGAAATCAATCCCAGCTAGGCGCCAGGCAGCCCGAGCGTACAAAGCAGGCGATGGTGGTAGCGGAGGAGCCCATAGCCACTCAGATCGGCGTAGCCGTGCTCAAGTCCGGAGGCAACGCCGTGGATGCCGCCGTAGCGGTAGGCTTCGCCCTGGCCGTAACATTTCCATACGCCGGAAACATCGGTGGCGGTGGCTTCATGCTAGTCCGTCTAGCCGATGGCCGCACAACGTTCCTCGATTTCCGCGAGCGAGCCCCCGAAACAGCAACCCGAGACATGTATCTCGACAAGTCCGGCAACGTCACCACGGACAGCATAGAAGGATGGCGCGCCAGCGGCGTCCCCGGCACCGTCCGCGGTCTGGAATTGGCGCACCAGAAGTTCGGACACAAAACGTGGCCGGAACTTCTATCCCCCGCAGTCGCGTTAGCGAAAAACGGTTTCACCGTACCCTATTCGCTAGCCAGTTCCCTCAAAGACGCAACCGCGAAGTTCAACAACTTCCCCGAATCCAAACGCGTCTTCCTAAACGGCGGCCAAGGCTTTGAAATGGGTGCGCACTTCCCGCAACCCGACCTGGCCCGAACTCTGGAACGAATCTCCAAAAGCCCGAACGACTTCTACGAAGGCGAAACGGCCAAGCTAATAGCCGCAGGAATGGCAAAGAACGGCGGACTAATCACCGCCGGCGACCTAAAGAATTACAAAGTAGCCGAACGCCGGCCGCTAACTGGCAAATACAAAGGCTTCGACGTAATCACCGCCCCTCCGCCCAGTTCCGGCGGCATCGGCATTCTGCAAATGCTAGGCATGCTGGAAAACTCCGGCTACGAAAAATCCGGCGCGGGCTCCGCGGCCTCCATCCATCACATATCGGAAGTAATGCGCCGCTACTTCGCCGACCGCAGTGAGTACTTCGGCGACCCCGATTTCTTCAAAGTGCCCATTCACGCCCTGCTGAACCCCGCCTACCTGGCGAAACAAAAGAGCACCATCGATCCCACACGCGCCACTCCGAGTTCCGAAATCGGTCCCGGCAAACTGACCGGTTACGAAAGTTCGGAAACCACCCACTTCTCAATTGTGGACAAGGACGGCAACGCAGTGGCCATGACCTACACACTCAACGGCGGCTACGGCAGCCACGTAACCGTGCCCGGAACCGGAATCCTACTCAACAATGAGATGGACGATTTCGCCGCAAAGCCCGGCGTTCCGAACATGTTCAAATTGATCCAGGGCGAAGCCAACGCAATCCAGCCCGGCAAGCGTCCGCTCTCGTCCATGACGCCCACCATACTGGTCCGCGACGGCAAACCCTTCCTGGTAGTAGGAGGCCCCGGCGGCTCGAAAATCATCTCCTCGGTGTTGCAGGTCATTCTGAATGTCGTCGACTTCGGCATGAACGCGCAGGACGCCGTAGACGCTCCACGCTTCCACCACCAATGGCAACCCGACGTACTAACCATCGAGAAAGGCTTTTCGCCTGACACCATCAAGATCCTGGAATCGCTGGGCCACAAAGTGGAATCATCCAACTCAGTCGCCCGCATTGAGGCCATTGTCATAGACAAAGGCTTGCTGCAGGGCGGAGCCGACGGCAGAGGCTACGGCAAAGCGGAAGGCTACTAATGAATCACGTCTTATCCACACACATGTTCGTGCAGCACCGGCTAACCGCGGTCTGGCTAGATCGCATTTGGGATGCCGGGGTTCCCTCGGTTGAGCTGTTCTGCGCCCGTCAGCATCTGGATTACCGCGACCGCGCCCAAATTGTCGAACTCGGCCACTGGTTCAAAGATGCCGGGTTAACGGCCCACTCCATCCACGCGCCGTTCTTCAACGACACCCAATGGGGCCGCAGCGGACCACAGTCCATCATCGCCATCACCGAAACCACCAAGGCGAAGCGCATCGCGATGACCGACGAAATCAAGCGCGCCATCGAGATCGCCGAATACATTCCCTTCCGCTACATGGTCCAGCACCTCGGCACCGGTACCGAAGAATACGATGACCGAAAGCTGGACGCGGCGTTCTCCTCACTGGAAGAACTGAGCCTCTTCGCCAAACATCGAGGCGTCGAGATTCTGCTGGAAAACATCCCGAACGCTCTGTCCAGTGCCCAGCGCCTGATGGCCTTCATCGAGATGACGCATCTTAATCTCAACTTCTGTTTCGATACCGGCCACGCCAACTTGATGGAAACGGTGGAAGGCGAGTTCAACATCATGAAGGACCGCATCCGCTCCACGCACATTCATGATAACGACGGGAAGCTGGACAAACACCTCTTCCCGTTCTTTTCCGAAGAAGGCAGCATCGACTGGCGGCAGACCATGGAGCTGCTGGGCTCCAGACCCAACCAGTATCC
>JANXXV010000463.1 GCA_025350445.1 Bryobacteraceae bacterium
GCTCGCACTCCTGGATTCCGCCTGCAACCGATCGAGGGATAAGTTCCTTGGGAGCTAATTCGTAGACACTACACGAGACACATCAAATCCTGCGATTCACCCCAAGACCTACGTTGATCGGTGCGATTCTGCTGCTTATCAGGTGGGCCGCGAATAACGCCCATCAACACTGATAACCCGGCCTGTTTAGCTATTTCCCGAACGTTACACCGCCGAAGCCTTCCGCCACGCCCTGCTCTCACGCCAGCAAGGAACAACGAAACAAATAGCCCGCATTCGTAGTCCACTGACGGGGGCCCACACTTGCCAACAAGATTGTTGCTGTTATTTTCTATTTGCTCGCTTTCCATCCAGGCCCAACCTTCCGATGTGAAGGACAGCTCGGACCCGTTTCTATTCCGGCGCGTTCCCGGATTTCAAATCGCGGAGTATCAGGAACAGCCGCAAGGCGCCTTTCCATCCCAAACCGAGCCGCCGGTGGTGGGCCGCAAGACTGAAATCACCTACCGCAATAGCGGACAGCCCATCTCGCCTTCCAGTATTTTTCAGCACTACCAACGGGCCGCGCTAGGGCTGGGCGGAAAAGAGCTGACGCAGACTCCGCAGTCGGCTTCTTTCATGGTCCTGGGCAAGAGCAGCGAACTCTGGCTGGCCATTGAATCGCCGGATCCCGCGCAATATAAGTTGATCCTGGTCGAAAGAGGCGCGGCCATCCCCCAAGTGACGCCGGACGATATGCTAGCCACGCTCGACCGCGAAGGGCGTGTGGCGCTGTACGTCAAATTCAACATGGACGAGGCGGTCCTCAAGCCCGAATCGCAGGATCTGATTGCGAAAGCCGCCGATCTGCTGAAGCGCAGTCCGGTCCAGCGAATCAGCATCGAGGGTCACACCGACTTCGTTGGGAATCCGGAAGCGAACAAGGTTCTGTCGATCGCACGGGCACAGGCGGTTGCGGATGCAATAGTGAAGCTCGGTGTCGATCCGCAACGCCTCGCCGTAACCGGCTACGGGCAGGATCGTCCGATTGCCGATAACAAAACCGATGAAGGCCGCGCCAAGAACCGCAGAATTGAACTGGTGAATCCGCAGTTTCATGCGCAGGCTGCCTCCGTTGCCACCCACCCGAAGGATGCCAAAGACGCGCACGATCATCCCCTGTTCCCCAGGCTTCCCAGTTACTATCTATTCCAAGCCGACGCGCAGGATTCGACCGATGTGATCTTCGCCACCGGCAAACCAGGGGCCGCCCGGGACGTAACGATGCATGGCAAGCGCCAGGATTTGATCTACCGCTTCGACGATCTCGGCGGGAAGCCGATGCCTGGTCCGGACCAAATCCTCAAGACCTACACCGATGCCGCACAGACCGCCGGGGGCGCCGTGCAGTATGAGAGTTCCAGTGCAGCCGTCGTGAAAATGGGCGATTCCAAAATGGGCGAGCTATGGCTTCGCATCGCCGCCGCGGGCGGGGAACAATACACCCTGACGATCCTGACCGCGCGCTGATTGTTACTTCCCACCAAGGATTTCGCCGTGCGGCTTACCCTGCGTCATCTCCTCGAAGGTGTCTTTCAATTGAGCCGGCAGGGTATCGCCGGTCCAATTCTTCACGCTGTCCGGCAGCTTTACCGCAGCCACTAAATCTTCGGCCTTCTTGCCGCTGTCGATAGCGCTCTTGACGCCCTTCTGCAATTCGGTGAAGAAGAGGATCTGTCCATCGAACAGATCCTTTCCGCCAGGCCCGCCGTGCCCCGGCAGCACATGGTCGATCTTCAGCTTTTGCGCGGCGCGCAGAACGTTGCTCCAATTCTGGATGTTGCCCTGCCCGGTGAAGTTATACGGTCCATTCACCAGCGCATCGCCGGTGCAAATCACTTTTTCCTTTGGCAGGTATACGAAACCATCGCCGCGCGTGTGCGCCCAGCCGAAGAAGTAAAACTCCACTTTGCGCTTTCCATCGTTCAGCACAAATGGGCTCTTGTCAAATGTCTGCTTCGGCGGTTCCGCCGTTTCAAGATTCAACTCGGCCACGTCTTTTCTGGTTTTCGCCGACGCCTGCCAGCTCTTGGGCTCATACCGTTTCAGCTCCTCGCTTACACCCTTGTAGGCCAGCGTAGTGGCGCCCGCCTGCGTCCACACCGGGTTGCCGTATAGATGATCGCCATGGTGATGGGTATCGAACACATACTTCACCGGCTTCGGCGAAACCCTCTTTGCGTCCGCCATCGCCAGGCGCGCGCCGCTAGGGAAGTTCGCATCCACCACGATCAGATAATCCTTCATTTCGATAATGATGTTGTTGCAGTGGCCGAATTGCTTGATGTCCCCTTCGCGAAACCAGACACCCGGCACAATCTGCCGCAGGCTTCCGGGCTGCGCGTCGCCGTTGAGCGCAAAAAAGCTGACCGCGAGCACAATTCCGAATGCGGCGCCGGTGGTAACACGGTTTATAGTCATACAACCTCCAGAGTTTCAGGTAGTCTATCGCAACAACGCACAAATTCAAAGGGTTACAATGAAGGTTTCCTGGAGGATTCATGGCAGCACACCCTCGCCGCACGTCCGTGGCAGTCAATGTGGGCGGTATCAAGGTCGGCGGAAACAATCCGATCGTGGTCCAGTCCATGACCAATACCGATACGGCGGATATCCCAGGTACCGTCAATCAGGTCATGGCGCTGGCGCAGGCCGGCTCGGAACTTGTGCGGGTAACCGTCAACACGGACGAAGCCGCCCGCGCCGTGCCGAAGATTGCCGAAACGCTTTACAAGTTCGGCGTTCGCGTTCCCATCGTCGGCGACTTCCACTACAACGGCCACCTGCTCTTGCAGAAGTATCCCGACTGCGCCCGCGCCCTGGCAAAATACCGCATCAATCCGGGCAATGTGAATATCGGCAAGAAACACGACGATAATTTCCGCACCATGATTGAAGCGGCCATAAAGTATGAAAGGCCCGTGCGCATCGGCGTAAATTGGGGATCGCTAGACGGTCAACTTCTAACAAAGATGATGGACGAAAACAATTCGCTTCCCGAACCTCTTGCTGCAAACGAAGTAACCATGAACGCCATAGTAGTCAGTGCGCTTGAATCGGCGTACGCGGCCGAGCGATACGGGCTCAACCGCGACAAGATCATCCTCAGCGCCAAGGTCAGCGGAGTACAAAACCTGATCGCCGTGTATCGCAGCCTGGCTTCGAAATGCGATCACGCGCTGCATCTTGGGTTGACTGAAGCAGGGCTCGGATCAAAGGGGATCGTCGCCACCACCGCAGCGCTTTCCGTACTGTTGCAGGAGGGCATCGGCGATACAATTCGCGCCTCGCTCACTCCGTTGCCCAACGGCGACCGCACTGAAGAAGTATTCGTTTCCCAGCAGATTCTGCAGTCGCTCGAACTGCGTAGCTTCTCCCCGCAAGTGGCCGCGTGCCCCGGTTGCGGCCGCACCACCAGCACCTTCTTCCAGGATATGGCGGATCAGATCCAGAATTACCTGCGCGAACAGATGCCCGTCTGGCGCGAAAGACATTCGGGCGTGGAAGAGATGAAAGTGGCGGTGATGGGTTGCGTGGTGAACGGCCCCGGAGAATCGAAGCACGCCAACATCGGCATTTCATTGCCCGGAACGTTTGAGGAACCCGTCGCGCCGGTGTATGTGGACGGAAAACTGGTCAAAACATTGCGCGGCGATGCAATCGTGGAAGAGTTCATCGGCATGCTGAATGCATACGTGGCACGCACCTACGCCGTCACCGAACCGGAATTGGTCCCCACACAGCAGTAATAGTAGTAGGTTGTCTCACTAAAACATACCGGTTTCAGCGAACCCCACGGACGCGTCAATCTTCACGATCCGCGTCCATCGGCGTCCATCGGCGGCCACTTGTTCGTGCTCCGGCTCTACGACCGTTCAACTCGACCAAAAGGTGGGCAAACACCTCTTGATCGAGCTCGCTAGTAGCAAGCTCAATGGCAGCGAACTCGATGCCATCACTCTCGATGCCATCACTCTCGATGCCGTCACTCTCGATGCCGTCACTCTCGAAGTCGCCGTCAACTCCCAAGCGAGCCCTAAAAGGAGCGCCCCAACCCCCGCTACCAGTTTCCCCGTATTCCCGTAACGCTTCCAGCGGGCCATAGTAAACAAATGCCGAACGCCCGCCAGGGGATTGGATCGCACTCGGGCCGGCCCGATGCTCTATTCGCCGAAGTAAGCGAGAATAGAAGCATGATGATCGGGAAACGCAGAGTATTGCGCACGGGCTTCGGCGTCGTCATCGGCGTGCTGATCCTGTCCACTATTTCCGCGTACCGCATCCAGGAGAGCTTCTCGGAACGTACCGTCGCCATCCATCATCGATACGTCCGCCAGGAAGAGGTCATTACAGGTCTGCGCCGCGTCCTCTGGGTGGCCGGCGTTGCCGCGCGGGATTTCTTTCTCAACACGAAAACCGACAGGGCAGAGGTCTATCTGGACCATATCAAAAATCTGCGCAAAGAGACCGAACCGCTTTTCTCCGATCTAAAACGGCTCCGCGGCGCGGATCGGATAACCCGGGAACTGGAAGCGAAGTTCGACGACATGTGGCTCACACTGACGTCGTCAGTCGCCACCGGGCTCGCCGATTCCGAGGAATACAGCTTCGTGCAGCAGGAGATTGAGCCGCGAAACAACGCCGCCGGCGCTCTGCTAATGCATCTCGAAGAGGCCAATGAGCACTCGCTCACGGAAAGCGAAGAGGAGTTCGCCAGCACGCGGCACGCAGCATCCAAACACCTGCTAATCCTGCTTGGAGCCGGATTGTTCATCGGCATTATCGTCACTCGATATAGCCTGAATTATTCCGAAAACCTGGAGCGTCAGGCCTCCAGCCAGTTGAAGGAAGTGTCCCAGGCGAAGCTGGATCTGGAACGGCTTTCCGCGCGTCTGATGGAGATCCAGGAGGAAGAGCGGACGCGGCTCTCGCGGGAGTTGCATGATGAAATTGTGCAGACGCTGGCGGTGCTGAAAATCGAAATCACCCAGGCGCAGAATATTGCCGCCGCCAGGCTGCCGGAAATTCGCGAGCACCTGGCCCGAGCCCGCGATCTCGCCGAACGCACCTTGAAGACGGTGCGCAACATCACCCTGCTTCTGCGCCCTTCCCTGCTGGACGACTTGGGCTTGGGGCCGGCGCTCCAATGGCAGGGAGAGGATTTTCGCCGCCGCACCGGTGTAGCGTGTGAACTGACCGAAACAGGTTTACAGGATGATTTGCCCGATGCGGTGAAAACCTGCGTGTATCGCGTCACCCAGGAGGCCCTGCACAATTGCGAAAAGCACGCCGGCGCTACCAAGGTCTGCGTGCGCGTGGTGCAAACGGCGCGCCGGCTCACCGTGGAAGTCGAGGACAATGGAATCGGGTTTCAACAATCGTCGGATTCCGCGGGACAGAATCTCGCCACACTCCATTTCGGCGTTCTCGGTATGCGCGAGCGCGCGGCTGGTCTTGGCGGAAAGCTGACCATGGAATCCGCGCCGGGAAACGGGACAACAGTCCTGCTCGAGATCCCGCTGGCGGAAACGATGGCGCAGGAAAGTAGCACTGCTGTGGACACTGCTGTGGACACTCCTATGGAGGCAAAGGCTTAATGGCTATAAGAACACTTCTGGTTGACGATCATCATCTGTTCCGGCAGGGCTTGCGGCGGATTCTTCAGACGCAACCGGACATTGAGGTGGTGGCCGAAGCCGCCTCCGGCCTGGAAGCTATAGACATGGCGAAGCTGCACCAGCCCGATGTAGCGATCGTCGACATCGCGATGAAGGAACTGAATGGAATCGAAGCCACCGCTCAGCTTCTACGCTATTCGCCCAAGACCGCGGTGCTGATCCTCAGCATGTACAGCGACGAACGCTATGTGATGCGCGCGGTGCGGGCCGGCGCCCGCGGATACATTCTCAAGGACACCCTCGAAGAAGGGCTGGTGGAGGCGATTCACCTGCTGCACCAGGGGCAGCCGTACTTCAGTCCCTCGGTTGCCAAGATTTTCCATGCGGCCCATGCGCGTGACGTCCAGGAGCGGAAAGTGGACGACCGCTACGAGCTTCTTACCGACAGGGAACGCCAACTCTACCATCTGCTTGCCGAAGGGCAGAGCAACAAGGAAATCGCGGCGCGCCTCAGTCTGAGCCTGCATACGGTGGAGACACACCGCACCAGGATCATGGAAAAGCTGGGCGTTCACTCGATTGCCGAACTAGTTCTAGGCGCCGTGCGCCGCGGGCTGATCGTCTAGTTCCATCGTCAGGTGGAATCCCACCGCCGCCTACAGCAGGTATCTTCCTCGCGGAGGTGGGGCAGACGCCCACGTCTGCGAGGGTCCCCCGGGACCCGCTGCCGGACGCTACCCGAAAGCCGTTCCAGCCGTTCGGGGGACACTCGCTTTTGACGTTCGTCATACACCAATCTCAAAAACGCTTCGCGTCATTCTTCGGCGTCTGAAGCAGACCGGCGTGAGCCTTAAGCAGTCTCATCGGCGAGCCATGAACACATTCCGCGCGGCGGCGATTCACTTCAGGGCACACTGGAAAACGGAAGTTCCCCCTCACCCGGTGCTCCGCGTTCTGCCAATCCATCCGGCCGTGAATGCCTCGCCGTCCCGGCACTATGCGGCCGCGGCCTTCATAGCAAATAAGAAATCAAACCCGGAATCGACTGCCGGCTTTTGTTGCAGCAAAATCTCATGGATGTCGTAAGGGTTCGTCGGCCCCGTGACATTGCGTATCACCTGAAAGATATGTTCGATGCCCTGTGCATCGTCGATATCCACGTCCACCGCATAGTCCGTGCCCGAATCCCCTTGGCGCTGGAACGTGAGCTGCAGGTTTCCATAGTGGTCGAAAGTTTTGTAGCTCGAGATGATCTTGTATCCGGGAACGGGGTCGTGCAGCGCCGCCGACACCGAATGGAAGGCATTCGAGTTCGCGGTTTCTTCCACCAACGCAGCCGTGACCTTCAGAAAAAGGCGGTCCTGCTCAAACCGCATCAAACCCAGAAAATGATCGAGGACGCTCTGGTTATCCGGTAATTTGGTCGCCGCCGATTTTGCGGTGATATTCAGGAAGCAGGCTTTCAGCAGCGGGTAAGGGTCAAGTGCCGAGTAGAGGGCTGGCCCCTGCAAAAAGCCGCCCGATCCATCGTTGAATCTAGGCGCCATCGCCTGAGTCAGCATGTCCTGCGCCTTCCCCTGAAGTTTCCCAAAGGCCGGCGCGCTAATATCCCGCACCTTATCGCGGTCCACCGGCATAGCGGCCGAGAACTTCGCCACTCGCGACCCGGACAGCGACACAAACTGTTGGACAATCCCGTGATTTGCCGCCGTCACCATCACCCGGTAGAGCGGTCCGCTCGAAATATCGATGTTATCGATCTGCAGGCTTCCGGTAGTGTCCGCCGCCGCCTGCAACTGATTCGACGACTGCAGCGAGAACAGGTCCACCAACACATGATCGGTGAGCGCGCCACCGCCTGCGTCGGTCAGTATTAGTTTGAGACTTGCCAATTCGATATCCTCCTCAAGCGTGCCCTGCGAATGCCTTGCGCATAGCCCGTCCGCTCGCTCTCTGTGCGGCCGGTCCATGGCCGGCGGTCAGCGCCATCGCCGCAACCGCCGCATGCACCGCAACGTCGGAACAGCCCGCGTCCAGCGGGAAATTCGTCGAATCCAGCAGCCACTGATAGCTGGTCAAATGGTGTTCGCAAGGCGGCGTGATTACCAGAGTTTCCATCTGCTGCTCTGTTTGAACGATGGCATCGCCAAGGCCGCTCACATGGATGAATGGAAACGGCGGAACCTGGGGCACAATGTCCAGCGTATTCCAAATGCGGAAACTGGTGGGTACGGCGTCGTTGAAGGATGCTGCGAAGTCGAGCAATCCCACCCGCGGCGACGCGAAGGTGTAGATTACCACCTTGCTTTGGACCCCGCCGGGGTTGACGATAGCAAGTTCAGCTGCCGCAAGAGTCGCCAGCGCGCCACCCAGACTGTGTCCAAGGATCAGAAATTCCTCGATACCGGCGCCTGTCGCGGCCAACTCTGTCACTACCGCATTCAGCGTTTTAGCGCCTCCGGTGAGATCGATAAATGTGAATGTCCGGTAAATGCTATCGAAACCCAGCGCAACCAGCCCCGCGTCGGCCGTGCCGCTGAAGAAGACCGGGATAGCCGCGATATCCAGAATCCACTCGGCTAATGTCTGAGTGCCGCGGATCGCCAGAATGTATTTGCCGGGGTTCGCGGTGGAGCGGGCGATGTAGCCGTAAAACTCCCGCGATTGGAAGTCGGTTGCGTTCAGGTAATACAGAAGTTTGTAGCCCGCAGCTGCGATGCCGGGGTCGGCCGGGGGCAGAAGATCCCCCGGTGTGAACATGTTGTAGGCAAAGTCAATCCAATTGGCCTTTTGCGCGGCGTCTTTCGTATCGAATGGCATGATTTGCGTCCCTCTTACACTAAGGAAAGCGCTAAACGTCAGAGAAACAGGACAGGAAAATCTTGGGGTGCTAACCACCATCCGCATACTCATCGCGGCTGGATACCGGGAGCCATCAATAGCTCCAAATGCGGACAACGCTGCGATCCTCGTCCGGAAAGCGCCTTGGCGTGGTGATTTTCGCTGGCCGCAGCCCGCGCAGTGAATGCGCGCCCCTCGATACCGGCTGATCCGCTTTCGGCATGGAAATGCGCGCCTACCGCGGGCACGCGCGACCGCGCCAGCTACCTGCTGCAACAGAACAACATTAGATTCGTACTCACCACGCCGATGCAGCCCGATAGCGCAATCGCGGAGCATGTTCGCAAGCACGGCGACGGTGTCCGCAATGTAGCTTTGTGGGTGGACGATGCCGAAGCGGCCTTCTGCGAAACCACGAAACGCGGAGTCAAGGGAGTCCGCGCTCCGGAAATCCTGCAAGACGAGCAAGGCCGGATCAAGATCTCCGCCATAGCCGCCTATGGAGACACCATTCATTCCTTCGTAGAGCGCCGCAACTACACAGGCCTGGTCCTCCCCGGTTTCACGAAAATGGACCAGCCGGATCAAGTCGCCCGCCCGGTAGGTCTGAAGTACGTCGATCATATAGTAGGCAACGTAGGCTGGGGCCAAATGGATACCTGGGTGGCCTTTTATCGCGACGTGATGGGCTTCCGCCTTTACCAACACTTCGACGATAACGACATCGGCACCGAATACTCGGCGCTCATGTCGAAGGTAATGGCCAACGGGAACGGCCGCGTCAAGTTTCCAATCAACGAGCCCGCCGAAGGCCGCCGCAAATCGCAGATCGAAGAGTACCTGGAGTTCTACAAAGGCCCGGGCGTGCAACACATTGCCATGAACACGGACGACATCATCCACACGGTAACCAAACTGCGCAGCCAAGGCATCGAGTTCCTCCGCGTCCCCCATACCTATTACCAGGATCTGATCAACCGAACCGGCCGGATCGACGAACCGATGGCAGCTCTGGAAGAGCTGGGCATCCTGGTAGACCGCGACGACGAAGGTTACATGCTGCAAATCTTCACCAAGCCGGTCGAAGACCGCCCCACCCTCTTCTTCGAGATCATCCAAAGAAAAGGCAGCCGCAGCTTCGGTAAGGGAAACTTCAAGGCGCTGTTCGAATCCATCGAACGCGAACAGGCCCTCCGTGGAAATCTCTAAGCGTAGTAAACTCAAAGGGAATCGAGGTATTCAGCCATGTCCGCATTTAATGAATCGGTAAACCGCAGAGACTTCTTGAAGACCGCAACAGCCGTCGGCTCCTCCTTGGGTCTGGCGGGTTCCGCGTTCGCAGCCCGTCCCGCAAAGGCCGGACGCGTCATCGGCGCCAACGACAAAATCAACATCGGCGTCATCGGATGCGGCGGCCGCGGAACCTACGTAGCCGGCGAGTTCGCCAAAGCGGGCGCGAAGGAAGGCAACGCCCAGATCATTGCCGTCTGCGACGTTTACGAGAAGCGCAAGAAGAAGAACCAGGACATTCATAAGGTAGACGGCTACCTCGATTACCGCGAACTGCTGGCCCGGAACGATGTGGACGCGGTGATCGTCGCGACCCCCGACCACTGGCACGCCAAGATCGCCCTCGCCGCCATGGATCAGGGCAAAGACGTGTACCTCGAAAAGCCGATGTGCCACACCATCGAAGAGGCGCGCGAACTGGTCAACACCGTCAAGGAGACCAAGCGCGTTCTGCAGGTAGGCTCGCAGACCACCTCCGGCGACCAATGGCACAAGGCGAAAAAGGCCATCGCCGACGGCATGATCGGCAAGACGCTGATGAGCCAGGGTTCCTATCACCGCAACTCGGTGGAAGGCGAATGGAATTACACCATCGAGCCCGACGCGGGCCCCGACGGCAAGGGTGAAAACTACCTCGATTGGAAGATGTGGCTCGGTTCAGCGACGAAGCGCCCCTACGACGCCGACCGTTTCTTCCGCTTCCGCAAATATTGGGACTATTCCGGCGGCATCGCCACCGACCTCTTCTTCCACGTGGTTGCCCCCATGAACATCTGCTGGGGCGAACCGCAGTTCCCGCACAAGGTGATGGCGGGCGGCGGCATCTATCAGTTCAAGGATGGCCGCGAAGTGCCCGATACGTTCTACCTCGCCGGCGATTATCCGAAGGAGCACTCCATTGTGCTCAGTTCCTCAATGGCGAATTCGCAGCACATCCCCGGACTGATCCGCGGACACGAAGCTTCGTTGATCATGGTGGAGCACGGACGCTTCGAAGGTCATGCCGAGTTCATCACCATCAGGCCCGAGAAGAAGGTGATCAGCGCCGACTACAAAGCCAAGTGGGGCGAAG
>JANXXV010000067.1 GCA_025350445.1 Bryobacteraceae bacterium
CTCCCCACAAAAGTAAAAACTCTCCCCGCCATCGGCCACGGTTCGCACCAACATCGTTTTGTGCGGCCGGAAATAGTAACCTGGATCCTGCCTGGTGAGCTCATGGTGAATGTCGCCGTGGATAGGTACCAGATCGAAAACCGCGGTGGTGAAGTGTTGAATCGCGCGGCCTTCCTGATGAGCTACATTCCTCGCCATTGCCAACGCTTTCAGATAGACCTCCGGCCCCATGATGGCCGAGCCGAAGCTCAACAAGACGCCTCCTTCGAGCCGGCTGACCGTGTTTGCGAAGATGAGAAAATCCCGGTAGCTGGCATCCCCCAACGCCGCCCCAATACAGTTCGGGTGCTCGTGCAGAATATCGTATCCGATTCCAACATGGACGGTGACCGGAACCGAAAGCCGCCAGGCCGCGGCCAAAACACTGAGCTGCTTGTGCGCGTAATCGCTGAGTTCAATCCGGCGTCCGGCGTTTTCACCCAGACCCAGCGAATCGGCCGCGGCTTCGGCGATCCAGTCGTTCAGTTCGCCTGTTTCCTTCCAAAGACCGAACTGCCCGGAGCGGATGTAGCGGGCGACGCTCTCAGTGGTTGCGCCGATGCGGGCGAGTTCGTAATCGTGGATGACGCCTGCACCGTTCATCGCGATGTGATCAATCAGGCCGCGCTCCATCATGTCGATAATGTGGCTGTTCACGCCCGCGCGAAACAGATGGGCCCCCATCATCAGGATGCGCGCCTGCCCCTTTGTCCGCGCGGCCGCAAGCCGATTGGCAACCACGGGCAAATCGCGATGCTCAAAGTGCGGAGCCGGATCGTCCACTGACAGCCATCGGTCGAGGGACAGGTCGTGAATGCGTTCAGCTAGTGGCAACAGCTTGAGCCGGTTGCGGTCGAAAATAGCGTACTTGGAAGGTTCACCCATTACTTGCTGATCGGTGATTGCTTCTCGACCGGGAACAAAGTTTCAAACAGCCTCTCCGGTTCCAGAAAGTTGGGGACGATAAAGTCCGCGCCAACTCCGATGAGCCGGGCACGCTTCCATTGATCAATCGCCAGACATTCGGGTTCAGCGGTCGCAACACCCACGGCAACGCCGCCCACATTCTTCACATTCTCGATCTCAACGTAACCGTCGCCGAAGCCAAGAAATTCGTGACCACGGAACTCAGCCGAGTTGATTATTCGCTGAATCAGGATGGCTTTTGAAAAGCTCTGGTAATCGTCCAGCGCTCCGAACACGCCGCCATCGAAATAGCGGGCGACGTCCAGCAACCGGGCCTCTTCCTGCATATAGGCGTCGTCGGTGCCGCTGGCCAGATACAGTTTGAAGCCGCGTTCGCGCAAGCGTTCCAGCAGATCGCGCGAGCCTGGCACCAAAAACGTTTCCGGTGATATGTTGCCCTTTTTGAGTTCCACAACACGGTCTTCAATCCGGTGCCAAAGCGCATCGAGATACATCTTCTTGTATGAGAGCGGATCGAGCGGAGTGCCTCCCCGCTGCCGGATCTGATCGGCAAGCTCAATCATCTGGTAGACCGTCTGTTTTCCGGTGAGCCGTCCAACGAACTCCTCGACGATGGCTCGCACCCCGGCTTCCGTTTCTCCGGATTTGAGATCCAGAAGTATCTCCACCATCATCGGAATCATGATGTCCATCCAGCCGGAGCGGACGGTGGAGAGAGTACCGTCGAAGTCGAACAGCGCCACCCGGGCGCGCTGCGCCGAGGCCCCTTTGGTAATGATTTCGATCATTTAATCATATTGTAAGCGAGCGCCTCCAAAGAGGTTGAACCGCCCGGTTTGGAGAACATGGAACGCACATGATAAAGTACCGGATCAGAGCGTCAAACCAATGAACCGTAGACAACTGCTTACCGCAACTGCCGCCGCGGCGGCCTCCCAATTATTACCTTCCCGCGAGCATAGCGCGAACGCCGCGACGCCGAAGAAAGCGCTCATGAAGCTGGGATGCCAAAGCGCTCCCACCAACGATCAGCATCTGGATTTCTTCCTGCGTCATGGCGTCATGAACATTTGCGGCGACATCACAGACTCCAAGAAGCTGGGAACCTACTCAGTGGAAGATCTCTCGCTCGTGAAGGAGCGTTGCGAAAAACACGGGATTGCACTCGAGATGGTGGCGCCTCCGTTTCTCGCCTCCAGCCATGTAGACCGCACCGAGCGTCCCGCCATCATGCTCGGACAGAGCCCGGAACGCGACAGAGACATTGAAAGCGTGCAAACGTTAATCAGGAATTGCGCGAAGGTAGGAATTCCGTCCATCAAGTACAACATGAGTCTGCTGGGCGTGGTACGTACCGAGCGAACTCCAGGACGCGGCGGCAGCACATACAGCACCTGGAGATTGCAGGAGGCCAAAAATTCTCCGAAGTTCACCCCGCTGACGCGCGCCGGCCATGTCACCGCCGATATTTACTGGGAACGCATCACGTATTTCCTGGAACGCGTGATTCCGGTGGCGAATGAGTACAAGGTCCGGATGGCGTGTCATCCTCACGATCCAGGCATGCCCCCGATGGAAGGATTTCAAGGCGTGGACACCGTTCTCGGAACGCCCGACGGGTTGAAGAAATTCATCTCAATCAAAGAGAGCCCGTATCATGGGCTGAATTTCTGCCAGGGTACTGTTTCGGAAATGCTTCAGGATCCGGGCAAGGAACTCTACGACGTGATTCGATACTTCGGATCGCGCAAGAAGATTTTCAATGTCCATTTCCGCAACATCCGCGGCCATCGCGACAGCTTCCAGGAAACCTATCCGGATGAGGGAGATGTCGATTTTGTGAAGGCGATGATGGTCTATAAAGAGGTGGGCTATCCATACATGATGATGCCCGATCATGTGCCCGTCCATCCCGACGATAAGGGCGGACTGCAAGCATTTGCATTCGCATACGGCTATATTCGCGCGCTGATACAGGCTGTGGATCACATGGGGTAACAGCCTGCCTCATCGTGCGCGCGCGATGCTGGTGTGTTTGCACTAGTGGAGCAATAGCAACAGCCTGCCTCATCGTGCACGCGCGCGATGCTGGTGTGTTTGCACTGGAGCAAGCCGGTGGAGCAATAGTAACAGCCTGCCTCGTCGTGCGCGCGCGATGCTGGTGTCGAAAGTCAGCAGGAGAATGGTGGGGCAGACGCCCTCGTCCGCGCGGGTCCTCCTGGACCCGCTCTTTTGCGCCCGTTGTCAAACCTTCCGATTGCCAGGACGCTAGTATGGCGATTCGTGCCACGTCTTGTCGGGATTGAAGCGCTTCAACATGGATGCCACGGCTTTCGTATTGGGACCAAGGTCCTTCTCCCAAACGATTCCCTCGCGGTTGACCTGAAAAGTCTTGATGCCCGTAACGCCATACTCGGCCGGGTAGGCGACAAAAGCAAAGCCGCCGATCATCGAACCGCGAACCAGGTAGTCCCTCGCGCCGCCCGTAGCGTCAGGGCCTTGCGCCTTCAGAATTCGGAACACGTAGCCGCGATACGTTGGCGCCTGCCCGCTGGCGGGAAATGAATATCCCGCCGCCGTGGCGCGCCCCACAACCTTGCCCAGCGGGCAGGAAGCATCCCCGGGTTTCGCTTCCCAATACAGACCATCGTGTTTACCTGGGGTACTGATGATTTGTTGCGCATAGTCGCGCATTCCGTTTGCGTTCAGATCTGAATAGGCGTACTCACGTTCAGCATCCACAAAATCCCGCAGGTCCTCAAGAGCCTCCAGTTCATTGGCGCCAATTCGCCGCGCGAGAATTTCCAGCTCAGCCTCGGCAGGGTCAAATCTGTACCCGCCGTTCACCTTTACGATCGGGAGAGGTACAGGCCAGTTCTCGTTCCCGACCGCAATCTGATACCGGTTAAGCTTGAATGGATCCGGAACAACATGCAATGACTCCTTCGCCATTTGGAAGAACTTCCCGCGGCGCTCCGGGTCAGGCATGCCGCCGCCTTGGGCAACCAGGTCTTTAGCTTTCGCTCCAAGAATCGTGGTGAGTTCCGCCTGGTTGTTCTGTTCGGCGGCAGCCACTAGCGCGGTGGCCGCTTCTTCCGCGGTTGCAAATACTTTCGGGCCGGCATCTCTCTTCTGCGCGCCCACAACGCCAACCGGGGCAATAAGCACCGTTACGGCCAAAATCAGATTCGTGAATTCGTTCGTCCGCATTCGCTTCACCCTATTTACCGCGCCCTGTATCTCTGGTACGTGGTTGTTCAGACCTGCCTTCGGGCCGCGATTGCCCCCTCGGCTCAGACCGGGGTTGCGCGCTGGGCTGCGCAGTTGGAGCGGCAGGCGCGGGTCGCGAACTTACGCCGCGATTACCCAAGCTTGAATAGCCCCGGTCGGACTCAATCCTGGTACGTTCGCCGTTTCCTACGCTCCCAAACGCGCTGCGATCGCGGCTACGATCCGGTTGCGGGCTCGCATGCGGCTCATGACTGGGCTGTTGGCTCGGAATTGCTTCGCGCGCGGGTTGCTGCTGGACGCGCCGATCATCTCGATTGGTCTGCGGAATCGGCTGGGACTGTGGGGCAGACTGTTGGTTAGGCCGTGTGTCCCGATACGGCTGTTGTCCTGGACGAAAATCACCGCTCGGCTGCGCGGCCGACCGGCGGTCGCGGCTATAGCTTCCCCCCACTCGATCGGATACGGCGCGGTTCGGATACGGCACCCCTTCGCGATGTTGCGGATTGTGCTCCCAGACGCTGTTGCCGTTTCTCAAATAGTTGTTCGGCGGCCGGTAATTGTTGCGGACGTAGAAATTGTTGTTGATAATCACCGTGCGATTGCGCCATCCCGGATTCCAGCCCCAACTATTCCACCCGCCCCAGTAATGGAACTGGTTCGTCATCGCCACGCCAACGAAGAAACCAAAAGCGCCCCCGGCGATGACAGCGCCATATACGGGGCGCGGCGGATACCAGAATGGCGGATAGGGGTTGTAGATTGGGGGCCCCCATATACTCACCGGATCGTAAACCGGTACGTAAATGATGTCCGGTTGCGATGGTTGAATGGCAATCACATTGCGGTTATCCTCATAACTGGTCTCAATCCGCTGTTGCTCGTTCGATACCAGCCTGCCTGAACTTGCCGCACGCTGCCGCTGGCGCTGAATCGCATCCATCACGTCTTGTTCCTGCGCAAGAAACGCATTCCCCAGATCGGTCGTCCATCTCAGATTTCTGTCCATCATCTGGATCACGGTCGGAAATACCACCAGCGCCTGAACGCTGGGATCCCAGGCTTGCTCGCGGGCCGCGTCAGTCAGCTCCGTTCCCCTAAGATTGGGATTCGCCTGCAGCCATCGGCTGGCCTCCACAACTTCGAGCGGGTAGGTGGCGGCCGCCAACACTTGGGCAATCAGCGGATCGGCGTAAAGCGCGATCTGCGAAACCAAGCTATCCAGTTGCTCCGGCGGCATTACCCGCGCTTCAGCCTGAAGCGGCTGTTGCCCCTGGTCCTGGAAGGCCCAAAGCGGCATCCCAAGCGGCAGAATCAGCGCGATGCAAAACACGGACAGGCCCCGGAGAAGCACCACGTTCGAGTTGAATTTCATAATTTGTGATACTCCTCCACATAGAATAGGAGGTGTTGGGGCGAAAAAGGTTACATCGAGTTCTACAGGCTCGCCGGCCGTTGCCAGTACCAGCACCGGACCAATGGAGGGCGGCCGCCCTCGCACAGGCGCGAACGCTGCCCGCAATCTTCAGCTCGCCGCCAAATCTTACGAACGACAGGTCACTAGTTTTCCTGCCACTCCCGCTCGAGCATCCGCGAATACTCTCCGGAGGCGTACAGGTCGAAATCGAAATTAGAGGATCGAATCATCGCAAATGACCGCATGCTACGGCTGCATTCGAACATGTGATCGGCATATCGATAATAGTGCCGGATGAAATCCTGCGACAGATTGTCTTTCAGCGGCGCCTCGGCGAACACCATATTCAGACCCACGGCCCGGGAAAAAATCGCCTTGTAGTCGGAAACACCCCACAGGATCAGCTTCTCCTTCACCACCGGCGGCGGGTCGTCGATCAGCAGCGCGACAAAGCTGTGGGCTTCTACTCCGGCACTGCGCAGCGAATCCTCACGCTGCACCACTTCCACACACTGCTCCACCCAACGAAGCAAATCCTTGCCGACATAGTAGAGCATCCGGATTTCACAGAACCGGCCTTCGAGCAGCGTCCGGTCCAGTTGCTCGCGGGTGAACTCCTCGGCCGGTAACAGACCTTGAAGCATCAGACTGGCCCTGGAACTCTCCACCAGCTTCCCTGGCCCCGAGGAATCGGCGAACGGGTGCAGGATAAGCGGAGGAAGCTTCCAACAGATCTCGGAGGTATAGGCGGCGGATTGCATGGGTTAACTAAATTATCGGCTGTCCTCAAAAAAATGTGAATGGAACTACCACCAATCCAGATCTATTTCCTTTGTTGCAGCAGAACCTTCGCTTTAGTCGGCTTGCTGTCACGAAGCACCACCACCTCCACTTCGTCTCCCGGCCGTTTCGCGCGCAGCGCGTATGTGAAGTCGTAGAGGTTCTCGATCTTCTTGCCGTCGAATTCAATCAGAATGTCGCCTCCCTTCAGGCCCGCCTTCGCCGCCGGCGAACCCGCCCGCACATCCGCAAAACGCACGCCCGCCGGTACATCCGCGAAGTCGGGAATACTGCCGAAATCGGGCCCATAGCCGCTGCCGCCGCCGGAACCGCTGGAGGCGGACCCCGCACTGCCGTGTGGATTCTTCGGTTCCACCCGGACATACATCGGCCGCTCCGCGTTCGATTGAAGCTCGCCGGTAACGTCCGCCACCGCGTGCAGCAGCCTTACCGCGCTCTCCCCATCAATTTTGTCCCAGGTATCGCTTGGACGGTGGTAATCCCCGTGCAACCCGGAAAAGAAGAACAGCACCGGAACCTGTTTCGTGGTGAACGACGTGTGGTCGCTCGATCCATAGCCCCCCAGTTCGGTGGCGTCCATCTGAAATTGATATTTCGGCAACACCGTCTCCAGCAATTCCTTCAGTTTGCTGCCCGTGCCGGCGCCGCCTACAAATATCTTTCCATTCCGGATACGGCCGATCATGTCCATGTTGATCATCGCAACGGCCCGGTCCAGCGGCAACAGCGGATGGTTCACATAATAACTGGAACCAAGCAGACCCAACTCTTCCCCTGCATAGGTCATGAACAAGATTCCGCGCTTCTGTTTCGGCTGCATGGAAAACCACCGCGCCAGCGTCAGCACTCCTGCCGTCCCCGAGGCATTGTCATCGGCGCCGGGATGAACCGTGCCCGCCAGACTCGGCGCCAGGGAGAACTGCTGTCCAAGCCCCAGATGATCGTAGTGCGCACCGATCACAACATATTCGGCAGTCGTTCCGGGCAGGTAGCCCATCACGTTATGCACCGTCTTCATGTCCCGCCGCACGTCAGTCTGCAACGCCACGGTCAGCTGTGACGGAAACGCGAAGGACCGCGTTTGCAGATCCTTGTCGATTTGCTCGATAACGCTTGGCATACTTCTTCCGGCCGCCGCGAACCACTTTTCGACAACCTCCACCCGGACTTGTAGAAACGGAAGCCCGGGGCTAGCCGGACTGACCTCAGCCCCGAACTTCTCCAAATGATCGTCGCTGCCGGAATGAGTCGAGGCGTCGTTCACAAAAAGGATCGCGCGCGCACCATGAAACTTCGCATTCGCGGCCTTGCTGAACAGTTGCGAGTGTTCGGTATAAGCCTTGCCTTCAAAACTGCTGCCGGCGTCGAATTCCTGAGGTTCATGCCGCAACACAAGCACGATCTTATCTTTTACGTTGACGTTGGCGTAGTCGTCGTAGTTATACTCACGCGCCGTGATGCCGTAGCCGGCAAACACAATCTCACCCGACACTTTGCCGCTGCCCGAAAAATTGAAAGGCGTGAAATCCTGACCCATCTTCAGCGCGTGTTTCTCGGAACCGATGCTATATTCCAACCGGTTCGCCGGGCCCAGGTGCGAATTGGTGGAGACCGTGAACGCCTGCGCGTAGCTCTTCCCGTCAATCGGTTGTAGCCCTGCCTTGTGAAACTGCTGGGCAATATACTTGGCCGCCTTCTCCAGTTCCGGCGTACCCGTCCCGCGTCCTTTCAAATTGTCCGAGGCAAGAAAGCGGACGTCTTCGATGTACCTTTGGGCACTGATCTCGTTGTTGCTCAACTTGCTGCCCAACCGCGAAGCAGGCGCAGCCAACAAAATTGCCGAGAAAATGGAAACCGCTCCGGCCGATCGCGTAAAGATCTTCATGGGTACCTTTTGGCTATTCACTCTTAGTTATTCACGCTTAGTTATTCAATGGAGACGGCAATTTTACTTCACAGCACTTCCCGGCGACCGCATCGGCATGAGCTTTCCGATAGTCGATTTCGAAATCGATGATCTGGCGGAGCTGCGGCCAACCGCCTTGCCCCACCAGCTTGCGCCCGTTCACATACAGTGTCGGAGTGGAATTGATCTGCAGCAACTTTCCATCGGCGATATTCCTGTTCACTTCCTCCTCTGTCGCGCGCGTGTCCATACAATCCCCCAACTGTTGTTCGTTCAGATCCTTGGTCTTGGCGAACTCGAACACCTTCTCTTTCAAATTCTCCGCCGTCACATCGGGCTGATGTTCGAACATCCAGTCGTGATAGTCCCAAAACGCCGCGGGCTTCTGACGGAACACACAACGCCCGGCAATGGCGGCGGTCTTTGCCCAGGGATGAATCTGCTCCAGCGGGAAATCTTTGAAATATACAAGCACTTC